>NZ_JBIVKQ010000004.1:0-103859 GCF_044750845.1 Streptomyces sp. NPDC088766
GCGAACATGTTCGCGTTCTGGGACTGGGTGGGGGGCCGTTACTCGTTCGACTCGGCGATCGGCCTGTCGCTGATGATCGCCATCGGTGCGGACCGTTTCCGCGAGATGCTGGACGGTTTCCGTCTGGTCGACGAGCACTTCCGCACCGCTCCGGCCGAGGCCAACGCCCCGCTGCTGCTGGGCCTGCTGGGCATCTGGTACGGCAACTTCCACGATGCGCAGTCGCACGCGGTGCTGCCCTACAGCCACTACCTGTCGAGGTTCACCGCCTATCTGCAGCAGCTCGACATGGAGTCCAACGGCAAGTCGGTGGACCGTGCGGGCCGGCCGGTCGGGTGGCAGACGGGGCCGGTGGTGTGGGGCACGCCGGGCACCAACGGGCAGCACGCCTACTATCAGCTGATCCACCAGGGCACGAAGCTGATCCCGGCGGACTTCATCGGCTTCGCCCGTCCCGTCGGTGAGCTGAGCGGGCACCTCGCGGCGCAGCACGACCTGCTGATGGCGAACTTCTTCGCGCAGACGCAGGCGCTGGCCTTCGGCAGGACCCCCGACGAGGTGCGTGCCGAGGGGGTGCCCGAGCACCTGGTGGCCCACAAGACCTTCGCGGGCAACCATCCCACCACCACCATCCTGGCCCGCGAGCTGACGCCCTCGGTGCTCGGCCAGCTCATCGCCCTGTACGAGCACAAGGTGTTCGTCCAGGGCGCGGTCTGGGACATCGACTCCTTCGACCAGTGGGGCGTGGAACTGGGCAAGGTCCTCGCCAAGCGCGTCGAACCCGCCCTGACCGAGGGCGCCGACGTCCCCGGCCTCGACCCCTCCACGAAGGCCCTCGTGGCCGCCTACCGCGAACTGAAGGAAGTGCACTGACATGCAGCTGGGTCTGATCGGTCTCGGCAAGATGGGCGGCAACATGCGCGAGCGCATCCGCCGCGCCGGCCACACCGTCGTCGGCTACGACCGCAACCCCGACCTGTCCGACGTGAGCGGCCTCGCCGAACTCGTGGAGAGCCTCGAAGCGCCGCGCACGGTCTGGGTGATGGTCCCGGCCGGCGCCCCCACGCAGTCCGTCGTCGACGAGCTGGGCGGCCTCCTGGAGGCCGGCGACACCGTCGTGGACGGCGGCAACTCCCGCTGGACGGACGACGAGAAGCACGCCGCGGAACTGGGCGCCAAGGGCATCGGCTTCGTCGACGCCGGCGTCTCCGGCGGTGTGTGGGGCCTGGAGAACGGCTACGCCCTGATGGTCGGCGGCGAGAAGGAGCACGTCGACCGGCTCCGGCCGGTCTTCGACGCGCTCAAGCCGGAGGGCCCGTACGGCTATGTCCACGCGGGCAAGGTCGGCTCCGGGCACTTCTCGAAGATGGTCCACAACGGCATCGAGTACGCCATGATGCAGGCCTACGCCGAGGGCTGGGAACTGCTGGAGAAGGTCGACTCGGTCACCGACGTCCGCGAGGTGTTCCGCTCCTGGCAGGAGGGCACGGTCATCCGCTCCTGGCTGCTCGACCTGGCGGTCGACGCCCTCGACGAGGACGAGCACCTGGACAAGCTGCGCGGCTACGCACAGGACTCCGGCGAGGGCCGCTGGACCGTGGAGGCCGCCATCGACAACGCGGTGCCGCTCCCGGCCATCACGGCCTCGCTGTTCGCGCGGTTCGCCTCCCGCCAGGAGGACTCGCCGCAGATGAAGATGATCGCCGCCCTGCGCAACCAGTTCGGCGGCCACGCCGTCGAGTCGGCGAAGCAGTAGGCCCGGCCGGGCGGCACTCCCGGAAGAAGGCGGGCCCGGCCGGCGATCCCGGCCGGGCCCGCTCCCCGTGGTGCACCGCTGCCCGACCAGGTGCGGCCGCTCGGCCTCACCCGCGCCTTCCTCACCCCGCACGAGCCCGCCGAACGCCGGCTGCCCGTGCCGGAGCGCGACGACGGCGCGTTCGGCCCGCACGCCCACGAGCAGCCCACCGCCGCCTGCCGCCACGCCGGTGACGACCGGGCAGCCCGGCCGGTGCCTCCCGCCGCCGGTCCGGGCGACGCGGAACAGCCCGTTCACGCCGTCGAAAGGGGTCCCTTCCCGCCGTCCCTGGGCGACGATGAGGTCTGAGGCCGTTCCGTCGGGGTATGCCGGACCGGGCCTTGATCGAACGCACCGGAGGAGAGCGATGGCACAGCTGCGGCAACAGGTCGATCCGAGCGAGGTGGGGCTGGACGGGAAGGCGCTGGACCGCCTCGACCAGCACGTCGCCCACTACGTGGACGAGGGGCGCCTGCCCGGTTTCCTCGTGGCCGTCGCCCGCGGCGGCCGGGTCGCGCACCTCACCACCCGCGGCCACCGCGACATCGCCGCCGGACTCCCCGTCGAGTCCGACACCCTGTGGCGGATCTACTCCATGACCAAGCCGGTCACCTCGGTCGCCGCGCTGATGCTGGTGGAGGAGGGCCGGCTCTCGCTCGACGACCCGGTCGCCGCGCACCTGCCGGCCTTCGCCGACCAGCGCGTGTACGTCCGGGGCTCCGGCGCGGACCTCGAGACCCGCCCGGCCGAGCAGCCGATGCTCGTACGGCACCTGATGACCCACACCGCGGGCCTGACCTTCGCCTTCTACCACTGCCACCCGGTCGACGCCCGGTACCGCGAGGCCGGGCTGGAGTCGGCGGTGCTGCCGGGCTCGGACCTGGCCGGGACCGTCGAGGCGTACGCGCGTCTGCCGCTCCAGTTCGAGCCCGGCACGCAGTGGAACTACTCGGTGGCCACCAACGTCCTGGGCCGGATCGTCGAGGTCGTCTCCGGCCGGCCGCTCGACGAGTTCCTCGCCGAACGGATCTTCCGTCCGCTCGGCATGCCCGACGCCGGTTTCCAGGTCGGCGGCGAACAGGCCGGCCGGCTGGCGGAGTTGTACGGCGACACCGAGGACGGCGGGATCGAGCCGATCCCCGGACTGCCCCTGTCCGGACGGCCCCGGTTCCTGTCCGGGAGCGGCGGCATGGTGGCGACCGCGTACGACCTCCACCGCTTCATGGAGTTGCTGCGCCGCGGCGGCGAACTCGACGGCACACGCCTGCTGGAGCCCGCGACGGTGGACCTGATGACCCGCAACCACCTGCCGGGCGGCGCCGACCTGCGCACGGTCGGCAGCCGCCCCGCCCACGACGAGCCCGGCAACGACGGCGTCGGCTTCGGCCTCGGCGTCTCCGTGGTGATCGACCCGGAGCGCACCCAGGCCCCCTCCGGACTCGGCACCTACGGCTGGAGCGGGGTGGCCACGACGACGTTCTGGGTCGACCCGAGCCGCGACCTCACCGTCCAGTTCCTCACACAGGTACGGCCGAGGAGGTCGCTGAAGCTGTACCCCGACCTCAAGCGGCTGGTCCACGAAGCGGTCAGGGACTGACCGTCGGGCGGTCGTGGCCCCGGTCCCCCGCCCCGCACGCCCCGGTCCCCCGCCTCGCACGCCCCGGCCGGCCCGTCGTGCGGCCGGCCCGTCATGCGCGCCGGCCGTCGCGACCCCTGTCCGTCGCGACGGCCCGCAGCACGTGCTCGTCCGGGAGCGGTGTGCCCACGGTCCGTGCGTTCAGGACCCGTGCGCTCAGGACCAGTGCGCGACCGCGTCCAGGTGGGGCAGGCGGTGGTCCAGCCGCTCGCGCTTGGTGCGCAGGTACGTGATGTTGTTCTCGCACGGCTCGATCAGCAGCGGCACCTCCTCGGCGACCTGGATGCCGTTGCCGACCAGCGCCTCCCGCTTGCGCGGGTTGTTCGACATCAGGCGGACGGAGCGCACGCCCAGGTCGCGCAGGATGTCGGCGGCCACCTTGTAGTCCCGCGCGTCCACCGGGAAGCCCAGCGCCACGTTCGCCTCGACGGTGTCCAGGCCCTCCGCCTGGAGCGCCATCGCCCGCAGCTTGCCCAGCAGTCCGATGCCCCGGCCCTCGTGCCCGCGCAGGTAGACGACGATGCCCCGGCCCTCGGCGACGACGGCCCGCAGCGCCGACTCGAGCTGGTCGCCGCACTCGCAGTGCTGGGAGCCGAACGCGTCACCGGTGAGGCATTCCGAGTGCAGCCGGGTCAGCACGTTCTCGGTGCCGGGATCGCCGTACACCAGGGCCACCTGCTCGTCGCCGCGGTCGTGGTCGAGGTAACCGATCGCCTGGAATTTGCCGTACACGGTGGGCAGCGGTGCATTCACCACGCGTTCCACACCGGTGCGCTGGGGGGACTTCTTGCCGAGCACGCCAAATTTGTCTGTCATGATCTGGTTCCTAAGCAGAGACGAAAGGCCGGGAAAAGATGAGTGGTTCGGGAATGCGGACGGCGGAGGCGTACGGACTCGTGCCGGCGGACACCACCGAGGACGTGCGGTCGCGCGGCGCGGACGTACCGGTCCAGGTGGCGGTGCTGCCCGTCGGAAGCTTCGAACAGCACGGACCGTACCTGCCGTTGGCCACCGACACGCTCGTCGCGTGCGCGATAGCCGGGGAGGTGGCCGCCGCGTATCCGGTGCACCTCCTCCCTCCGGTGACCATCGCCTGCTCGCACGAGCACGCGGACTGGCCGGGAACCGTCAGCATCTCCGCCGTCACCCTTCACGCGGTGGTACAGGACATCGCGGCCTCACTGCGCCGCTCGGGCGTCGAGGCCCTGGTGCTCGTCAACGGACACGGCGGGAACTACGTCCTGGGCAACGTCGTCCAGGAGTCCTCCGCCCGCGGCGAGCGGATGGCGCTCTTCCCGGCCCCGGAGGACTGGGAGGCGGCCCGGACGGCGGCCGGGGTGTCGACGTCGCTGCTCACCGACATGCACGCCGGGGAGATCGAGACCTCGATCCTGCTGCACACCCGTCCCGAACTCGTCCGGCCCGGTTACGAGTCCGCCGATTTCACCGCGGACGACCGCCGCCATCTGCTCACGCTGGGAATGTCCGCCTATACCGATTCGGGCGTCATCGGCCGTCCCTCCCTGGGGTCCGCGGAAAAGGGGAAGGAACTCCTGTCGAGCCTGACGGATTCCTTCGGAACGTATTTCTCGATACTGACGTCCGGGACCACCGCGGAGGTTTCCGGGGACGGTCCCGCGTAACGCGCGGCGCCGGGCTCCGCCTCCGGTACGACGGCGCCGGACACCGGACGCCGGTCCTCGCCCCGCAGGTCCTCGCCCCGCCGGGCCTCGTCCCGCGGCCCCCTGCACCAGCGGGCGACGAGGACGGCGAGGCCCGGCAGCGCGGCCGCGAAGCTGAGCACCCCGTACACGACGGCGACGGCCAGCCCGGTGCCCGCGCCGAGTCCGGCGGCGCCGAACGCCCAGGCGGTGACGCCCTCGCGGGGGCCCCAGCCGCCGACGTTGAGCGGCACGCCCATCGCGAGCAGCGCGAGGACCGCCAGCGGCAGCAGTGTGAGGACCGGGGCGGCGGAGCCGGCCGCGCGGGCGGCCACGACGAAGGTCGCCAGGTGCCCGGCCAGGACGACCGCCGACGACAGGGCGACGCCCGGTCCGTTGCGCCGGGACAGCAGTCCCTCGCGCGCCTCGGCGAGCGCCCTGTGCATCCGTCCGCCCCGGCGGGCCGCGGAGGAGTTCATCCGCACGGCGAGGACGACGGCGAGCGCGCCGACCGCGCCGAGGCCGGCCAGCGGCGCGAAGTGCCGTACGTCCGCCGTGACGGGGGACGGCAGGATCAGCAGGATCGTCACTCCGGCGAGGGCCAGCACGAGTTGGCCCGCCGTGCGCTCCAGGACGACGGCCCGCACGCCGCGTCCGACGTCGCCGGTGCTCTGCCCGTGGCGCACGGCACGGTGCACGTCGCCGAGGATGCCGCCGGGCAGGGCCGCGTTGAGGAACAGCGAGCGGTAGTAGTCGGCGACGGCGGGCCCGAGCGGAAGCCGGATCCGCAGGCCGCGGGCCACCAGCGCCCAACGCCAGGCGCTGAACACGGTGGTGACGGCGCCGATGCCGAGCCCGAGGAGCAGGGTGGCGGCGTCGATGCGCCGCAGCCCGTCCACGACGGGGCCGGTGCCCATCCGCCACAGCAGGACGCCGAGGATCAGGACCCCGGCGAGGGTGCCGCCGTGGGTGCGCAGCGCCGCGAACCGGGAACGCGCGCCCGGCCGCGGGGCCGGCTCGGTCACGACCGCGCCGGTACGGTCCTCGGAGACGGCGGGGCCGGCCGGTGCCGGGGACGTCACCGTCGCCGTACCGGCCGCGGGAACGTGCACGGCCGCCGTACGGGACGGGGGCACGTGCACGGCCGCCGTACCGGCCGGGGGCACGTCCGCGGTGGCCGTGCGGGACGCGAGCAGGTGCACGGCCGCCCGCGCGACGTCGTCGCGGCGGGGCCGTCGTACGGTCGTCCGCTCGCACCGCGCCGGCACCGGGACGCGCGCGCCCGCCGTCTCCGCGCTCATCAGACGCCGCCCGTGGGCCGGGCCAGGGCGAGGAGGTCGCTGTGGTGGACGGTGACGTGGAGCTCACCGGCCGCGCAGGCCGCCAGCCGGGCCGCGAGGTAGGTCTCGGCGCGGGCCGCGAGGCCGGGGCGCTCCTCGACGGCGGCGCCGACCCAGCCGCGCAGCCACTGGGCGGTGAGCGCGGCCTCGTCGGGGCCGAGCCGCCAGGCGCTGGGATGCACCTTCACGGTCGCGCCGTGGTCGGCGAACGCCTCGCAGGCCGCGGTGACCGCGTCGGGGCCGAGGAGGCCGCCGCGCCGCTGGTGGTCGTTGAACGCGACGGTGATCTCCTCGTCCATCGGGTCGGGGGCGGTCAGTTCGACGCGGCCGGCCACGGAGAGGGTCAGCAGGGCGGGGCAGCCGGCGCCCGCGCAGGCCGCGGCGAGGGTGTCGATCTCCTCACGGGTGAGGACGTCCAGCAGGGCCGACGCGGTCACCAGCGAGGCGCCGACCAGGGCGTCCGGGGTCAGCCGGGCGACGTCGCCGCGACGGGTCTCGACGGTGACCCGGCTGCCGTCGGCGGCGGCCCGCGGGGAGCCGACGGCCGCGAAGTGCAGCAGGTAGGGGTCGCGGTCGTGCAGGATCCAGTGCTGGGGGCCGTCCAGTCGGGGGGCGAGCCAGCGGCCCATCGAGCCGGTGCCGCAGCCCAGGTCGTGCACGACGAGTCCGCCGGTGCGGCCGGGCAGGTTGGCCAGCCGGATCCGCAGCGGGTCCAGCAGGTCGGCCGCCCGCGCGGCGGCGTCGGCGGGCTCGCGCAGCCGCAGCCACTCGGGGGCGTAGCGGGGCGGCTCCTGCACCGTGCCGTCCTCGATACCGTCCCCTTCCCGCAGCCGCACGGTCGGCCGTTCGCCGGGGCGGGTCACCGGGCCGGCGCCCGCGATGACGCCGGATATCTGCGTTTCCATGTCCGAGGACACCTCCCGAGGTGCGGGCCGGGCCGGGGTCCGCTCGCTCCGCCGTGCCGGGTCGGCCGGGGTCGCCGTGGTCTTGCTCATGCCGCCCTCCGGGGTTCGCCGGGCAGCCGGCCGAGGACGCCGGCGAGGCGCTGGGCGGTGCTCGCCCAGCCGCCCAGAGCCGCCCGCCGGCCCCGTGCCGCCGCCTTCAGCCGGCGCCGCACGTCCGCCTCGCCGAACCAGCCGCGCAGTTCGGCGGCGAGGGCGGCCGGGTCCTCCGGCGGCACGAGGATGCCGGGGACGCCGCCGTCGGGGGCGCGGCCGACCGCCTCGGGCACACCGCCCACGTCGGTGGCGAGGACGGGGATGCCGCGGGCGAGGGCCTCGGTGACCGCCATGCCGTAGGTCTCGGCGTAGGAGGTGAGGACCATCAGGTCGGCGGTGGCGTACGCGGCGTCGAGCTGGGCGCCCGCCTTGGGGCCCGCCAGCTCCAGCCGGTCCTGGAGGCCGTACCTGCGGATGAGACCGCGCAGGTGGGCGACGTACTCCGGGTCCTGGCCCAGGCCGCCCACGCAGGAGCAGGTCCACGGCAGGTCGGTCACCGAGGCCAGCGCCTCGATCAGCCGGTGCTGGCCCTTGCGGGGGGTCACCGCGGCCACGCACAGCAGGCGGGAGACGCCGTCGGTGCCGGAGGCAAGGGGGGCGATGTCGGCGCCCGGTGCGGCGTCGTGCACCTTGTCCGGGGCGAGGCCGTGGTGCGAGACGAGACGGCGGACCGCCCAGTCGCTGGTGGCGATCACCGCGGGGACGGCGCGCAGCACCGCCCTTTCCCTGGCGTCGAGTTCGGCGGCGAGCACCGGGTCGAGACCGGTCTCGTCACCGAGCGGCAGGTGCACCAGGACGGCGAGCCGCAGCCGTTCCGCCTCCGGTACGACGATCTCCGGGACGCCGCAGGCCACCAGCCCGTCCAGCAGGACGACCGTGCCGTCGGGCAACGCCCTCAGGGTGCGGGCCAGTTCGGCGCGGGCGGCGGCACCCGGGCGGGGCCACTCACCGGCGACCCGGTGCTGGTGGACCTGCCAGCCGAAGCCGGGGAGGTCCAGGCAGACGCGGCGGTCGTAGGCGTTGCCGCCGCTGGGGTTCGCCGGGTCGTCGACACCGCCCGGCATGACGAAGTGCACGGAGCGCAGGGACATGGGGATGATCCCCCCGGTCTTCGGGGCCGCGGGGGCCTCGGTCTTCGGGGCTCCGGGGAGCCCCGTCTTCGGGGCCGCCGGCTGCGCGGGCAGATAGGCGAGCGGGGCCTTCTCCATCGTCACGTCGGTCACAGCGCACGCTCGTAACTCGCCCAGGCGACGTGCGACTCGTGCAGGGTGACGGAGAGGCCGGCGATGCCCCGGGCGCCCTCGCCGAGCGCGCCCTTGTGGATCCGCTCGGCGAGCCGGTCGGCGATGACCTTGGCGAGGAACTCGGTGGAGGTGTTGACTCCGGCGAAGTCGGGCTCGTTGTCGAGGTTCCTGTAGTTCAGCTCGCTGACGACGGCGCCCAGTTCCTGGGTCGCCAGGCCGATGTCGACGACGATGTTGTCGTCGTCCAGCTGCTCGCGGCGGAAGGTGGCGTCCACGAGGAACGTCGCTCCGTGCAGGCGCTGAGCGGGTCCGAAGACCTCGCCGCGGAAGCTGTGGGCGATCATGATGTGATCGCGGACCGTGACACTGAACAACGGACGACCCTCCAGGTGCGGCGCGTCTGATCCCCCGGCCATCGACCGCCGGGGTGCCGTGTAGTACGGCTCCCGGCTTCCCCTTGTTCAGCCGGTTCCGACTCTTTTCTCAGGTCAGGCGCTCTTGTCGTAGCGGACGCGGTGACACAGGGCCGCGATCGCCCCGCTCGTGAGCCGGGGCATCACCTCCGGCAACTCGTCGAAGGCGCTCTCCCCGGTGACGAGGGCGTCGAGCGCGGGATCGGCGAGGAGTTCCAGGGCGAGGGCCAGCCGGTCGGCGTAGCTACGGTTCGCGCGGCGGGGGGAGACGGTGCCGACCTGGCTGCTGCGGATCACCAGCCGCCGGGAGTGGAAGGCCTCGCCCAGCGGCAGGGACACCTTGCGGTCGCCGTACCAGCTCAGTTCGAGGACGGTGCCCTCGGCCCTCAGCAGTTCCAGGGACCGGGCGAGCCCCTGCTCGGTGGCGCTGGCGTGGACGACCAGGTCGCAGCCGTCCAGCGCCTCCTCGGGCGAGGCGAAGCCGACGCCCAGTGCCTCGGCGGTCCGCGCCCGTGCCGGATCGGCGTCCACCAACTGCACGCGCACGCCCGGGAAGCGGCTGAGCAACGCGGCCACCGAGCAGCCGACCATGCCCCCGCCGACCACCGCGATCCGGTCGCCGACCAGCGGCGCCGCGTCCCACAGCGCGTTCACGGCCGTCTCGACCGTGCCGGCCAGGACGGCCCGTCCGGCGGGCACCGAGTCCGGTACGACGGTGACCGCGCTCGCCGGGACGACGAAGCGGGTCTGGTGCGGGAAGAGGGAGAAGACGGTACGCCCGGCCAGTTCCCGGGGCCCCTCCTCCACCACCCCCACGTTGAGGTAGCCGTACTTCACGGGCGCCGGGAAGTCGCCCTCCTGGAACGGGGCCCGCATCACCGCGTGCTGGCTCTCGGGGACCCCGCCGCGGAAGACGAGGGTCTCCGTGCCGCGGCTGATCCCGGAGTACAGCGAACGGACGACGACCTCGTCCTGCGCCGGGTCCGGCAGGGTCACGTCACGGATCTCGCCATGGCCCGGCGAACCGGTCCAGAACGCGCGTGCGGTGCGGTTCATCGGCGTCCTCCTGAACGTTCGGGAACTTGTTCACGTACCGAGGTGTGCACAGGCCGCGCACAGTACGCGGCCTTGATCGACTCTGTCACCTGGCCGGAGGATGTGCGGTGGCCCTGAACAACACTTACGACGCAAGGCTGGTCCAGCAGGAGACCGCTGTGGGAGCGGGCGTACAGATCCTGGTACTGGCCCTGCTCGGCGCGGCGATCGGCATGGGCCCTGCGGGCTGGGTGACCGGCCTCGTCTTCGCCGTGGCCACCTGGGCGGTGCTCTCACGGGCGCTGCACCGGTCGGGTCTGCGCACGTTCGGCCCGGCGAACCGGGTCACCCTCGGCCGGGCCACCCTGGTCGGCGGGGTGACGGCCCTGGTGGCGGACTCCTTCGTGAGCGCGCCGCCGGTGTCCCTGCTGGTCGGCCTGACGGCCGTGGCCCTGCTGCTGGACGGCGTGGACGGCAAGGTGGCCCGGCGCACGGGCACCTCGACGGCCCTGGGCGCACGCTTCGACATGGAGGTCGACGCGTTCCTGATCCTGGTGCTCAGCGTGTACGTCTCCATGGAGCTGGGCCCCTGGGTCCTCCTGATCGGCGGCATGCGCTACGCCTTCGTCGCCGCGGCCCGCGTGGCCCCCTGGCTCAACGCCGCGCTGCCCCCGTCCTTCGCCCGCAAGACGGTCGCCGCGCTGCAGGGCATCTGCCTGCTGGTCGCCGGCGCGGACCTGCTCCCGTACGCCGGCAACTTCGCGGTGGCGGCGCTGGCCCTGGCCCTGCTGGTGTGGTCCTTCGGGCGGGACGTGCTGTGGCTGTGGCGGGAGTCGCGGGTGGGCGTGGCGAGGGCGGCGGCAGCCAAGACGGTGACGCGGACGGTCGCGGAGGCGACGGGGACGAGGCTGGAGCTGGGACCGGACCTGGAACTGGCCCTGGAACTGGGGCTGGCCGGACGGTAGTCCCGGGGTACGACGTCGAGGGGCCCGGTCCGCTGAGCGGATACGGGCCCTCGGCGCGTGCGGGGGCATTCGGCAGGGGTGGAGGGAGGGGAGGGCGGCGGGCGCCAGGCAACTCATTGCTCAACCACACCGTCGGCCGCGAGTTCGACGTCCCCTCGTCCATCGCCCGCTGTCCGGCGGTCAGGGCGCCTCCGCAGCGCGGGTGCCGGCCCGGCAGGTCGGTGATGCCCGTACGGGCCGCCCCGACGCAGCCGAAGCGGAAGTGGAAGACACACAGGCAGCCGGTCTCAGGTGGATGACGGGCACCTGGGGAGGCGCGAACACCGGGTGCACTTCTGATTTCCGTGGCGTGACCATAGAATCCGTCCGTCCGTGGGGGGCGAGTGCGACAAGGCGAACATGTCGCACGGAGGGGATCATTCGGAGAACGCCGGGCCTGCCCGCGTCACCGTGCCCCGGGAAGACGTCTGTCCTTCTCCCCTGTCGGGTTCGAGTTGTGCGACGTGAGAGCAGGGACAGTGTGACGATCATTCCGGGTGCATTCGGGGGCGGCAGCGACCTGGAACGTCTCAAGACGATCCTGGCAGGCTGGCGAACGTCGCTCGTGGACCTCAGCGGCCGCAACCGGCTGCTGAACTTCAGGCACCGCGCCTCGACGCTGGAACTGTCGGCGCCCTCGCCGCCGGAGCTGGTCAAACTGCTGGAGAAGCGCGCGCTGCGCTTCGCGCCGCTCCCGGACGAAGTGTCCCCGGAGGGCGAGGAGCAGGAGTGCCCTCCTCCCGACGAGGACGACGTCGTCACGCAGAAGACCACGGCCCCCGCCCTGCAGAAGGCGCTTCGGTCCCTCCGCTCCAAGGCGTCCCAGGTGTTCAACGACTACGGCCTGTGGACCCTCCACCTGGGTGTCGGCATGTTGCACTGGCGTGAGGACGGAGCCACCACCAGCAGCCAGGCTCCTCTGATCCTCTTCCCGGTGGAAATCGTACGGACGCCCACCGGGCAGGTGCTCCTCCAGGCCAACGAGGACGAGGATCCGCGACTGAATCCCGCGCTGCCCATCAAGCTGGAGCAGTTCGGCATCGACTGGGCGTCCGTCGCGGAGACCGATTGCCGTGACGTGACCGCGGTGATTGAGGCCGTACGTAACGCCGTGTCCGGCAAGTCGCTGTGGGAGGTGGAGGAGCGGGCCGTCATGGCGCTCTTCGCCTCCCACAAGGAGGCCATGTACCGGGACCTGCTCGAGAACGAGGACCGGCTCCTCGCGAGCGACCTCGTGCGTGCGGTGGCGATCGGACCCGGAAGCGCCCTCGCCTCCGACCGTTTCGACTTCGAGGAGGTGCCGGCAGAGCGAGTCGACGAGCTGGCCCCTCCGGAGGACACTCCGCTGGTCCTGGACGCGGACACCTCGCAGCGGCAGGCCGTCGCGGCTGCCGTGGCGGGACGGTCGTTCGTGCTCGACGGCCCTCCGGGTACCGGCAAGAGCCAGACCATCACCAACATCATCGCAGGGCTGATGCACGCCGGCCGCAGTGTGCTGTTCGTCAGTGAGAAGGCTGCGGCGCTGGACGTCGTGCTGCAGCGGCTCAAGTCGGTGGGCCTGGATTCCTACGCCTTCGCCCTGCACAGCCGCAACACCAGCCGCAAGGCCGTGGCGCAGGAGTTGGGCCGCGCGCTCTCCGAACAGCCCCAGGCGACCGGGCTCCCCGACCAGGAAAAGGCCCAGGCACGCCTCGACCGCGTGGCGCTGTCCGCTTACGCCGACGCCATGAACGAGGTACGCCAGCCCTTGGGCCGCACCCTGCACGATGTCATCGGCCAGGTGGGTCGTCTCGACGATGCCCCGGTCGCCTATCTCTCCGCTCCCAGTGACGGTTCGCCCCGGCGGTTCGACGCCTCCTCCTTGTCCGCAGCCGACCTGGCCGACGTGCTCAAGGCCGCCGACGCCGTCGGTGACTCCTGGCAGGCGGTGGCCGACCCGGGCTTTCCGTGGCGGGGACTGCGCACGGACCGGCCCCACCCCGGCCCCGCGCTGGAAGAGGCGCGCACGGCCCTGAACGGGCTCTTGTCCGCTCTCGACGGCTATGGAGCGCTCGCCCCGGAGGACGCGCAGTTCACGACGTCGGAACAGATCGACCGTCTTGTCCAGCTGCTCCGCCTCCTGGACGAACGACTGCCCGTGCCCGAATGGTGGCTCACCGAAGCCGACATGGCGCACGTCGTGACCGATCCGGTCGAGTCCTTCCTCGACGCGCTGCGCCACGTGCGGCGTGCCCAGCAGACCGCACAGGATCTGGTGGGTGACCGCTGGCAGGAGATGTCCCCGCGTCTTCGCCCCGAGCCGCCGACGGCAGAGCAGGCTCTGGTCTCCCTCGAGCCGCGGGGTCTGGATCTGACCGGACTGACCGAGCGGCAGGCGGAAGACCTCAGCAGGGACCTCGGGAAGGCCGCCGACCTGCTGGGAAGCGCCACCTCCTCGGCACGCGAACTCGCCCGGTCCCTGGGCGTCGACGAACCGCGCTCGCTGGCCGAGGCGACGAGCCTGTGTGATCTGGCGGACCTGTCCGGCGTCCCGCACCGCCCGCTGGAGGCGTGGCTCACTCCGGAGGGTTTCGCCGCCGCCCAGCAGGCGGCCCTCGATCTTGTGGCGACCGCGTTGAGGGAGTTCGAGGCCCGCCGTGACCACACGATCGCGGCACGGACCACGGCACGGGAGCAAGCGGGTCCGGGCTGGGCGGACATGCCCTCCCACCTGCCCCGAGAACCGGAGGCGGCGGAGGCCGCGCTCGGTTTTCTGGAGCCGTCCGGCGCCGATCTCACGGTCATCGGCCGGGACGAGGCCGACTCGCTCGCCTCCCACTGGGGCGCCCTCGCCGACATGCTGGAGGGAACCGCGAAGTGCGCGGTGAGCGTGGCGGATCTGCTGGGTTGCGAACCATCCGACACTGCTTCCTCGACGCGGTCCGTGACCGATCTGGCCGCACTGGCCGACCACGTCCACCGGGCTCCGGCCGCCTGGTTCGATCCGGCCGTGCTGCCCAAGGTGCGCCGGACCGTGGACGCGCTGCACCGCCTCATGGACGTCCTCGACCTGGCCCGTCGGGAAGCGCAGGGGGTGTTCGGTTCCGACACGCCCTGCACCGAGGGGCTGACCGACGCGGTGCGCCGCCTCTCGGAGAACGGCCGACGCTTCGGGGCGGGTTTGTCCTCCCAGGTTCGGGCCGACCGGAGACTTGTCGGCGGAGTCAGCACCGAGGGGTCCTGGAACAGCAGGCTGCAGGCGGAAATGGGCAAGGCAGCGGCCTGGCAGCAGGCGCACGGGGCTGTACGTGCCGCGGTGGCCGAACACGCTGAGCTGCTCGCCGCATACGCAGGTGACGAGCTGCCCGATCTGGACGCGCTGGACGGCGCGCTGCGCCAGGCCGAGGACGCCCACCGGCTCGCCTCCGACGTGGTGGCCGACCCTGTCCGCCGCACCCGTCTGGTCACGCAGCTGGCCCACGGGTCCACTCCCGACCCCGCCCTGTCCGAGTGGGGCAAGCGACTGAAGGACGACCTGAGCACGTGGAGCTCGGCGCTACGGGAACCGCGGCTGCGTGAGCACGGCACGGACCTGGCCCCTTTCGGACCGGCGGCGGCCGCCGAGTGGCTGCGCGCCCATGTGCCGGCGCTGGAGGACGCCGTACGGCTCATCGACACGGTCCAGTCCGTCGGCCGCCGGGAGTTCCCCGGGGCAACGGGCCATACCCTCGCCTCGGCGCGCGCGGCGGTCACCGCGGCGCACACGGCGCAGCGGGAGGATGCGGTGTTCACCGCCCGGGAGGCCCACGACCGGGAACTGCTGTGCACCTGGTACGCGAGTCTGGACACCCGTCTCGACGACCGCCCGGACACCGAGGGCGACACGGCGGTGGAGGACGACCTGCTGCACAGGGCAGTGCGGCTGTCGTCCAGCGGCAATGGATCCGGGGCGGAGTCCTCCGCTTTCGGGACTGCTGAACTCCTGGGCAAGTACGCGCCGGACGGCCGTCCCCGCACCGCCCCGCTGGCCGCGGCGCTCGCCGCCGCCGCCGACGCCCACCGGCTGGCCGGGTCGGTCCTGGCGGATCCTGTCCGGCGCAGCGCTCCCGTCCGTGCCCTCTGCGCCGAGCGACCCGCCCTTCCTGGACTGCTGGAGACGGCCGCCCGCCTGCGGGCGGAGTGCACCGAATGGAAGGCCTTCACGCACTCCCCCGCCCTGACCACAGCCGCCCCCGGTCTGCGGGCCCGTTCCCTCCCCGAGGGAACGGCCTGGCTACGCGCCCACCTCGATCCCCTCGACGAAGCCGCTTCCCTGATCCACTCGGTGGCGCGTGCCACGGGTTCCCAGGACGGGGGTGCGGACTGGCTGTCCCTCGGCGGTGCCCGCTCCTCCGTGGCGGCCGTGGTGGCGGCCCGTGCGGCCGAGGAGGACTTCCTGAGCGCCGAGGCGGAGCACCGTCGTCTGCTCGGTGATCTGTACGAGGGGGTGCGTACCTCCCGGGAGACCGTCCACCGTGCCCTGGACTGGGCCCTCGGCGTCAGACGCACCGCTTCCGTCACCGGATCGGCTGCCTCTCTGGGACCCGAGGCCGCACGCCTGCTGCTGCACACGGCGCCCGACTCGTCGGTGGAGCGCCGCAACCGCGACTGGCTGGAGCGGGCGGAGGTCCTCATCGACCACTTCACACCGGTCCGGGCCGCGGAGATCCGTACCGAGCTGGAGGCGGGGTTCCCGTCGGCACGGACGCTCCTCGGCCGCATGTCTGACGATCCTTACGGCCCCGATGCCTGGCTCCGCTCCGCCGAGGCCCACGAGGTGCTGAGCCGTTACGGCCTGGAGGACCTGCCGGCACAGCTCGCGGACCGTGAGGTGCCGGCCTCCCTGTTCCCCGTGGCCGTGGAGCGCACCGTGCTGCGTGCCTGGGTGGAGCACCAGCTGGCGTCCGACAGCCGTCTCGCGGTGGTACGGGCCACCGACCGCGACCAGGTGGTGGAGCGCTACCGCCGACTGGACCGCGGCCTGGTGCAGGCCGCCCACGCGACGGTGATCGAGTCCTGCAACGCACGACGCCCCCGCCGGGCGACGACGGGCCAGGCAGCGATCTTGAGTCGTCAGGCGAAGCTGCAGCGACGGCACATGCCGGTGCGGCGGCTCCTGGACGAGACCAGGGACGTCGTACAGCGGCTCAAGCCGTGCTTCATGATGAGCCCTCTGACGGTCAGCCAGTACCTGCCGTCCGATTTCCACTTCGACGTGGTGATCTTCGACGAAGCGTCCCAGGTCCTTCCGCAGGACGCCGTGAACGCCGTCTACCGCGGTGACGCCCTGATCGTTGCGGGTGACCCGCGGCAGCTCCCGCCCACGTCGTTCTTCAGCGCCGGCGGCGACTCGGAGGAGGACGACGAGTGGGACGAGGAGGTGCCCGACTCGTTCGAGTCCATTCTGGACGCCTGCAAGGCCAGCGGTGTGCTGCGCGAGCTGTCACTGCGCTGGCACTACCGCAGCCGCCACGAGAACCTGATCGCCTTCAGCAACCACGAGTTCTACGACAACTCCATGGTCGTTTTCCCGGGCGCGGTCACCGACAGCCACGACGTGGGCGTCGCGTTCCACAAGGCCGACGGCGTGTACGACCGCAGCAGCAAGCGCGACAACGTGCGCGAGGCCGAGCTGGTGGCCGGGCGGGTCATCCACCACTTCTCGACGCGGCCGCACCTGACCCTGGGCGTCGTCACACTCTCCAAGGCGCAGGCGGACGCCGTCGAGGACGCCGTCGCCGAGGCCCGCAAGTCCCGGCCCGACCTCGACGGTTACTTCACGGAGGACCGTCTGGGCGGATTCTTCGTGAAGAACCTGGAGACGGTACAGGGCGACGAGCGCGACGTGATCATCCTGTCGGTCGGGTACGGCCCCGACTCACAGGGCAAGCTGCGTTCCTCCTTCGGCCCGATCAACCGTGAGGGCGGCTGGCGGCGACTGAACGTGGCCGTGACCCGGGCGCGGCACCGGGTGGAGGTCGTGGCGTCCTTCCACGGCACCGACCTGCCGGACAGCGCGAACAAGAGCGTCCAGCACCTCAAGCGCTACCTGGAGTACGCGGAGCGGGGTCCCGCGATCCTGGCCACGACCGCGCCCGACGCGGACGCCGCGCCGGAGAGCCCGTTCGAGGAGGACGTGCTCGACACACTGCGCGGCTGGGGCTACGACGTGCAGCCCCAGGTGGGTGTGGCGGGCTTCCGGATCGACATGGCAGTACGGCACCCCGAAGCCCCCGGCTCCTATGCGCTCGGCATCGAGTGCGACGGCGCGATGTACCACTCCTCCCGCGCGGCCCGCGACCGCGACCGGCTGCGGGAGGAGATCCTGCGGGGCCTGGGCTGGAACCTGCACCGGATCTGGGGCACGGACTGGTATCGCAACCGCAGGGACGCGCAGCGACGGTTGCGCGAGGCGGTCGAGGCAGCCTGCGCCGTCGACCCTCATGCACCGGTCGTGGAGCCGGTCACGGCCACGGTGCCCGAGCCGGTGACGCCGGGCGTGGCGATCGTCCCCGTCGAGGAATCAGACCGTTCCACGTGGAGCCGGCCGTACCGCGCCATGCGTCGCGAGGAGTTGTATGAATTGCGGCGTGTCCTGGGCATGCAGGCAGGGCTCGGCAGCATCGATCTCCGCGAGCCCGAGGCGCTCGGCCTGGTGGCGGAAGTTACTCGTCACATCATTTCGGTCGAGGGCCCCGTCGAGGAAGAAGTACTGATCGGCAGAGTGCGGGAAGCCTGGGACCTGGACCGAGCCGGGCAGATCGTGCAGGCCAGTGTGCGCAAGGCACTGACGCGACTGGGCAACAAGAAACTCGCGGTGAGAGTGGGAACCGCGTGGGACCTGCCGGACCGCGAGGTGACGACGGCCCGTACGCCGAGCGAGGACTTCGACCGCAAGAAGGTCTCGCACGTTCCCCCGGCCGAGCGGCAGCTGGCCCTGCTGGGGGTGCTGTCCGAGTCACCCGGGCTGCGCCGTGAGGAACTCGCCAGGGAGACGGCCCGGTTTTTCGGGTGGCTGCGACTGGGGGCGGACATCAGGGCTGCCTTCGGCAAGGACATCGAGGCACTGCTCGGCAGGAATGCGGTTGAAGAAGGACCGTCGGGACTGGTGCCGACGGAAGGACTTGGCCGAGGTCACTGATCAGCGAGGGATGTCCGGCCGGACCTTTTGGCCGGACGTCTCCCTCCGAGGGGGGGCCGGTGGACCATCCCCTCGGTAGGGCATCATCCGGCGCACGGAAGCTCGGTCAACGACCGTGATGGAACCGTGCTGGTTCATGCAGAACCACACCGGCGCCCTCGAAGTCGGCGAGCCGGGCCGCGACCGTGGCAACGGCGAGGCGTTCCGGGAGGGCGGCGGAGAACTTCAGGCCGCGTACGGCGCGGTGGTCCACGTCGGGGAGGACCAGGCTCTCGCCGACGCTCTCGCGGGCCGCGCGCCACTCGGCCGGGGTGAGGTCTTCGCGCAGGCGCAGCCAGCAGTCGGTGGGACGCTGCAGGGGGTCCGTGACCGACTGCAGCGTTGCCCCGAGGGTGGCGTTGGCGCGGTAGCCGGCCCAGGTCCACCAGCGCACGTCGTTGCCGACGCGCGTGATGAGTGTGCCGCCCGGGTGCACCGTGTCGGGGGCGTCGCTCTCGCGCTGTTCGGCCAGGGACGCCTCGGCGCGGCGGGTGAGCGACACGGGTGGGTCCGCACCGAGCAGTACCTCGCGCATCGCACGGGTGAGGGCGTGGGACAGTCCGGCGATGCCGCCGTTCATCCACTTGGCGATGCCGCCGCCGTCTGCGGGTTCGACGAAGACCCGTTTGCGCAGCCAGTCGATGTAGGTGACCTGCCAGCTGCGTCCGCCGAGCAGAAGGCGTCGGGGCCCGGGGCGTTCCTCGGTGAGCACGCTCGGGTCGGTGCGGCCGATCTCCGTGCGTCCGGACAGCACGGTGAACTGGGGCGGCGCGGTGAAGGACGCGGTGAGTTCGATGAAGTGCCGCCTGCCGAAGCGGCGTTCGGCCTCGGGTCCGACGAACAGCATGCCGCCGTCGTCATCGAGGAAGCCCTCCTCTGTGAGGTGGCGCAGGATGGGGGCGGCGGACCGGTCGAAGGGAACGAGTCCGTTCCACTGCCGGTCCCACGACCGGTCGCCGAGCTTGTGCTGTTGCAGGGTGACGGCGAGGAGTTGCTGGGCGACGAGATGGCGCGGCTCGGGCGGCGGGAGGACCGGTTCGACCCAGCCGCGCGACCACAGCAGCAGCAGTCCGGCCGCCTGCAGCAGGGTGTCCTTGCGGGTGGTGAGGAACAGGCAGTTGCGTACGGTGCCGGAGCGCCGGCCGGTGCGGCCGATGCGTTGCAGGAACGAGGCGACGGAGGCCGGTGAGTCGATCTGGACGACACGGTCCAGGTCACCGACGTCGATGCCGAGTTCGAGGGTGGAGGTGGAGACGATGACGCAGTCGCGGGCCTCGGCGAAGGCCTGCTCGGAGCGGGTGCGTTCGTCGACGGAGAGGGAGGCGTGGGACAGGAAGACGGTCACCTCGCGCGCCCGGAGCGCGGCGCCCAGTTGTTCGACCTGGGCGCGCGAGTCGCAGAAGACGAGCCGTTTCTCTCCCCGGTGCAGGGCCGCGATGAGTTTGGCGGCGTTGTCCAGGGAGCCCACGTAGTCCAGCTCCACCTCGCCCGCCGGCCTGGGGAGTGGGCTGGCCGGGGCCTTGCCGTCGTGTCCTGCAGGGCCGGGGGCGGGCGGCAGCTGCACTCCGGGGGCGACGACCTGTCCGGTACGGTTTCCGGCGCCCGCGCCCTGCAACCAGTGCAGCAACTGCTCGGGGTTGCCGACGGTCGCCGAGAGTCCGATCCGCTGGATGGGGCGGCCGGTGACCCTCTCCAGTCGTTCGAGTACGGCCAGGAGGTGCCAGCCCCGGTCGTCGCCCGCGAAGGCGTGCACCTCGTCGACGACGACGGCCCGTACGCCGCCCAGCAGCCGGGCGTGGTCGGTCTTGACGCCGATCAGCATCGCCTCGAGCGACTCGGGCGTGGTGAGGAGGATGTCCGGCGCCTCGGTGCGGATGCGCTGCCGCTGGGACTCCTTGGTGTCGCCGTGCCAGAGCGCGGCACGGCGGCCCAGCCACTGGGCGTACGTGTCGACGCGGCCGACAAGGTTGTTGAGAAGCGCCTTGAGCGGGCACAGGTACAGCACCGAGGTGCCGGCCCACTTCTGCTCGGTCATGGCCGACAGCAGTGGGAAGCAGGCCGCCTCGGTCTTGCCGCCCGCCGTCGGCGCCAGCAGTACGGCGTCCTCGCCGCCCATGAGCGGCGTGATCGCCGCCCGTTGGAGGGGACGCAGGTCGGGCCAGCCGAGGGTGTTGACGATGTGGTGCAGGACGACGGGGTCGAGCCGGTCCAGCACGTCGGCCGGGCCGTCGCCGTTCGCGGTGTCACCGACCGGGTTGCCGTCCTGCGCCATCACAGCTCCAGGTCGAAGTCGTCGGCCGAGGCGGGACCGCCGGAGACGGAGGCGGCCAGGTTCCTCTCGACGTCGGTGAGTTCGCTGCTCGCGACGGTCAGCCGGTAGTGCTGCCGGGGATCGAAGTCGTCGAACTGGTCCACCCGGTCCAGGACGTCACCGACGAGCTTCTTCAGGAACAGCCGGGGTACCACCCCGACCTTCCCGCCCAGTGCACCGCCGACGGCCCGCGCGAGGTCGGCGACGTAGGCGTCGTCGACGACCGTCTTCACGCGCTCGGGGGCCTCGGCGGCGTCCGCGTACAGGTCGCGGATGGTGATGCCGAGGCCGACCAGGGATTCCTGGCTGAAGCCGGGCAGCCGGATCTGCACGGCGCGGGGGTTGTCGAAGCGCGGGTCGGTGGTGAAGTCGGTGGCGAGCCGCTGGGCGAGCGGGGCGAGGCGCTGCACGCCCTGCTGACCGTCGTAGAAGGCCGGCGTGCCGGTGATCACCAGGTACAGGCCGGGGAAGCGCCCCGAGTGGACCTCGTCGATGAGCTGCCGCAGCGCGTTGAGCGCCTTGTCGCGGGCGTCGGAGCGGACTCGCTGCAGGGTCTCCACCTCGTCGAGGACGACGACGAGACCGGTGTGCCCGGAGTCGCGGAGCACGGTGAGCAGGCCCTGCAGGAAGCCGAGCGCGCCGAAGTGGTCGAGGTCGCCGCGCACCCCTGCGGACCGGCGTGCGGCGGCGGCCACGTGCGGCTGGCCGCCCAGCCAGGCGAGCACGGCCGCGGCGGTGGCTTCGTCTCCTGCGGCGAGCGCCGTCCGGTAGCCGCGCAGCGCGGTGGCGAAGGACGGCGCGTGCCGGGACACCTCGGCGAGCCGGGCGACGAGGAGCTTCTCCACCTCTCCCGGCAGTTCCTCCTCGGTCGCGCCGGCCGCGAGGGCGTCCTCCTCCAGCGCGTAGAACCAGGCGTCCACGACAGGCCGCAGCGCGCTGGGCGGGAAGCTGGGCGTGGTGAGCCGTTCGGTGAGCCGCCGGTAGACGGTCTCCAGCTTGTGCAGCGGGGTCTCGTTCTCGGAGATCTGGATCTCGGCCACGGCGAAGTTGCGCCGCTTGGCCCGCTCTCCCAGCCACCGGGTGAAGAAGGTCTTGCCGGACCCGTACTCACCGCGCACCGCCTTGAACACGGAGCCGCCGGAGGCGACCGCGTCCAGTTCCGCGTCGAGTGCCGTCTCGAACCGGTCCAGCCCGGTGGCGAGCAGGTCCAGCCCGCTCTCGGGTACGGCGCCACGGCGCAGGGCGTCGACGACGGTACGGCGGCGGGCGGCGCTGACCTGTACGGGGCGCTTTGATCCGGTGGTGCTCACGGAGACCAGTGTTTCATCTCTGCGCGTACCAGGACCTTCACGAAGGTGCATGATGTCCGGTTCGTAGCCGTATAAGGTCACGTGGCGTCGGTCGGGAATTCGTCGTCCCGGTCGGTCGCCAGTGCAGCCGGTAGCGGCAGCCCGTACTTGTCGCACAGGAATCGGGTCTGGCAGTACCGCTGGGCGTCGGCGGCCACCCTGCCGAGGATCGCGGAGTTCATGCCGGCACCGATGAGGACGCCCACGAACGGCACGACCTTGGCGACGTTCTTGACAGGCACTCTGGAGCCGGCCGGGCCCAGCTGTTTCATCAACTTCTCAAGGGCGGCGAGGAGACGGTGGTCGTTGCGGAGCTTCTGTGACCAGTTCACGCGCCCCTTGACCGCGTTCGCCGCCCGTGCGGTCTCGTGCAACGGCTTGGCTTTGGCCGCCTGCGCCATGAAGGACCGCTGCACCAGGCGTTGGATGAAGTCCTGCTCCTCGGGGTCCTTGGCGTCGTAGCCGTAGGAGTACGCGATGCGCGTCGCTATCGACGTGCTCAGGACCTGGACGACCAGGATGTCCGCCGTCATCGCGGCGGGGATACCGGCGACGGGGACCATGGCCAGCAGGCCCATGGCGCCGCCTTCGAACGCGCCGGTGGTTCGCCACTTGAGGGTGTTGCGGGTCAGCAGCCGGTCGCAGACCTTCAGGTCCTGCTGTCGCAGTTCGGTGAAACTGTCGATGTCGAAGCCTCGCTTGCGGGCGAGTTCCTCGACGCTCTTCGGGTCGTTGAGGTCCATGGCCCAGTCGTTGACCAGCTCGAGCAACGCTGCCGCGCCTGCGAGCGCCGGTCGCATGGCCGTGTCGGCGACCGCCTCACCCGCGCGGCGGATCGGGTCCGTGACCGCCTCCGGCACAGCGGCCGTCACCCGTCTCGCGGCGTTTCCCGCGACCTCCCCCGTGCGGCCGAGGGCGGTGCTCGCCCAGTTCGGCAGGCCACGGCGATTGTTCCGGCGCTGCCAGCGCTCATTGAGCATGTCCCATATCTGCTTCTCGTACGCGCTCATCGGGGGTGCAGCGTCGACGAGTGGGGCGGCGTAAGCGCTCATCGAGGTTCTCCATTTCGACTGTGATCACCGGGCCACGATGTCCTGCCGACCGACACGTGGGTGAAGCCTCAGTGCGGGGGGCGATGTCCGAAGTCGACCGCACCGGCCACTTCAGGGGTATGCCGGTCACCACACACTGATCCGCATGATCTAGGAGCTCGGACGCATCGCGCAGTAAAACGGCCACATACGCCGGGAGTATGGCCACTCGGGCGAGGAGGCAAAGCGGGGTGAGCCGGCTGGCGCTGCCCGCGACCGCCGGCTCACCGGTGCTCGCGGTGATCCCGTTCTCCGGTGAACAAGTTGACGGTCACCGCAGAGCGCTGCTGGAATCACTCTCCGTACGCGCGGCAGGGTGAGAAGAGAGAAACATGGCGGCACTGGACAATCTGAAGCTCAGGGACGTACTCGCGGACGTCGCCTCGGGGGCGTTACAACTGCCCGACTTCCAGCGGAACTGGAAGTGGGACGACGACCGGATCAGGGCGATCATCGCGACGGTGACGCTGGACTACCCGCTCGGTGTGGTGATGACGCTGCAGACCGGCGGTGCCACCCGCTTCCGTTCCCGTACGCTCACCGGGGCCCGCCCCGAGGGCGATCCGAAGGCGGACCTCCTGCTGCTGGACGGGCAGCAGCGCCTCACTTCGCTCTTCCAGTCGCTGTGGCTGGACGCCCCGGTGGAGACGTCGGACTCCCGCGGCAAGCCCATCGAGCGCTGGTACTACGTCGACATCGAGAAGGCCGTCGGGCCGTCCGCCGACCGCGACGAGGCGATCCTGTCCGTCCCGGCGGACAAGGTGCTGCGCACCGACTTCAACCGCACGGTGGTCCTGGACCTGAGGACCGAGGAGGCCGAGTGCGCGGCGGGTCTCTTCCCGCTGCACCTCGTCTTCGACGCCCAGCGAGTCAACCAGTGGAAGAAGGGCTACATCAAGGCGGACGAGGAGCGGAACTGGGACCGCTGGGGCCAGTTCGACGACCTGGTCCTCCAGCAGGTCCGCGCCTTCCAGGTCCCGATGATCCGGCTGGCCGCCTCCACCTCCATGGACGCCGTCTGCGCGGTGTTCGAGCGCGTCAACACCGGCGGCGTGCCCCTGAACGTCTTCGAACTGCTCACCGCCACCTACGCCGGCGACCCGGAGTACGTGGAACGCACCGGCGACTACTACCAGCTTCCCGAGGTGTGGCGGGAGATCAAGCAGGCGCTGGCGTCGAAGTACCCGGTCTTCGGCCGACTGGAGAGCGGCCTGGAGAACGGCCTGAGCAGCATCGACTTCCTGCAGGCCATCGCCCTGGTACGCACCTGGGAGCGCAAGGAGGCGGGTGTCGGGGCCGCGGTGTCCTGCAAGCGGCGCGACCTGCTGGACCTCCCGCTGGCCGACTTCGTCCGCCTGGCGCCCGAACTGGCCGAGGCGTTCGCCTGGGTGGGCGATTTCCTGGAACGCCAGTGCATCGTCCGGCCCAACGACCTTCCGTACAAGACGCAGCTCGTCCCGCTCGCGGCCGTCCGCGCGATCCTCGGCGACGAGACGGAGGGCCTGGGCCCGGAGGAGAAGATCGAGCAGTGGTACTGGTGCGGGGTGCTGGGTGAGATGTACGGCGGCTCGACCGAGACGCGCTTCACCCGGGACGTCGAACAGCTCGTCGGCTGGATCCGGCAGGAGGACCACACACCCGACACGGTCGCGGACGCCTTCTTCTTCACCGAACGGCTCGATACCCTCACCACCCGCAACAGCGCCGCCTACAAGGGGATCTACGCCCTGCTGATCAAGCAGGGCGCGGTCGACTGGCACTACACGGACGCCCCGCTCAGCCCGGGCCGGCTCGACGAGTACAGCGTGGACGTCCGGCAGATCTTCCCCAAGGCGTGGTTCCGCCGGGGCAACAGCCAGGGTCTGCCGACGAGCTCGATCGTGAACAAGACCCCGCTGTCCTACCGTGCCACGATGGACATGATGGGGGCGCCGTCGTCCTACCTCTCCACCCTGATCGCCGCCTCCGACATGCGCCCCGAGTGGTTCGACGACGTGGTGGCCACCCACCTGATCGATCCGGAGACGCTGCGCGAGAGCGACTACAAGCGTTTCTACACCGACCGCTCCCGGCAGTTGCAGGACCTGGTGCAGTCCGCCATGGGCAAGCGCACCATGCTCCGTGACCTGTCGGAGGGCGACGTCCGATGACCACCAGGCCGAGCGAGAAGGACCTCGCAGCGCTCAAGGGCAGCACCGTGCCCGTGCAGGAGATCCTCGACCTGTTCCAGGTACGGGTCCGCGACCACCGCACGGTGCACCTGATCTCGCAGGCGCTGGCGGACTCGGGACTGACGACGCTGCCGGACTTCGCGGTCTGCGGACTGCGCAGCAGTGTCGACGTGGTCCCCATCGCCTCCATCCCCGCACAGGCGGGCCCTGTCGAGAGCGACGCCGGGGAGGAGGCGGACGAGGCCCTCCCCTCGCTTCCCCAGCGGCTGCTGCTCGGTGACATCCCGTCGGCCAGGCGGGGCGTGCGCGGCGTCACCCTCGGCAACTCCCTGGCACACGCCACCTTCCTGATGCGTACCGAGAGTTTCTCCCAGGTGCCGGTGACCACCGGCATGGCGCAGATCCACGGCGTGGTCACCTGGGGTTCGGTGGCCAGGATGTACGAGGCGGGCAAGGCCGCCACGCTGGAGAACGCCATGGAGAAGGACTCCCTGCCGGTCGCGGACGCGCGCCAGGAGCTCTTCGCGGCCCTCCCGGTGGTCAAGGAGCACGGCTACCTGCTCGTGCGCGGCGACGACGGATGCCTGTCGGGCATCGTCACCGCCGCGGACGTCACGGAGCGCTTCGAGGGGGCGGCGCGGCCCTTCTTCATCGTCGGGGAGATCGAGTCCCTGCTGCGTCGCTGTCTGGGCGCGGCCCTGGACGAGGAGTCCGTGAAAGCGGTCCAGACGAACAAGAAGCCCGAACAGCGCACCGGCCAGGTGTCGGACCTGATGTTCGGCGACTACCTGAGGC
This sequence comes from Streptomyces sp. NPDC088766, assembly GCF_044750845.1. Taxonomy (NCBI): domain Bacteria; kingdom Bacillati; phylum Actinomycetota; class Actinomycetes; order Kitasatosporales; family Streptomycetaceae; genus Streptomyces; species Streptomyces sp. NPDC088766. The sequence goes on from NZ_JBIVKQ010000004.1 coordinate 26,042, forward strand.
TCCTGGACGGCGACCAGACGAAGCAGTCGCTCGCCGACCGCGCCGATCTCAACTGGGAGGCCCTGAAATGGCCGAACATGCCCCGGGAGCAGTTCATCGGCCGTCTGAAGCGGGTGAAGGACATCCGTAACCGGATCGCCCACTTCGACGAGAAGCCGCTCCCGGCGAAGACGGTCGAGGAGTTGACCGCGTTCGCCGGGCTGCTGCGGGCGTTCGTCTCCTGATCGCGCGGTGCCCGCCGGACCGTCCGGTCACGAGGGATGCGTGATCTCCGCCCACACGGTCTTCGTGTGGGCGTCTCGCATGTGGCAGCCCCATGTGTCGGCGTACGCGGCGACGAGGAGCAGGCCCCGGCCCGTCTCCGCCTCCAACGCGTCGGGGCCGGTGGGCCTGACCGCCGTCTTCGGGAAGCGTTCCGGGCGGGTGTCCGCGACCTCGATACGGACTCCGTCCGGGTGTCGTGCCAGCGACAGCAGGAAGTCCCGGCCGGGCAGCCGGCCATGTGTGATCGCGTTCGCCGCCAGTTCCGCCGTGACGGCCACGGCGGCGTGCGAGGCCTCCGAGTCGTACGGGATCCCCCAGGCGGCGAGCCGCTCGGCGGTGAGGCGGCGGGCGAGTCGGGCACCGCGTCTGGTGCTGCTCAGGCGGACGGTGAACTGTTCGGTACGGGCGGAGGGTTCGGGGGCGGTGTCGGCCAGTCTCATGCGGTGACCGTCTCGTCACGGTAGGTGCCTCTGCCAGGTCGGAGGGTGGTAGTTGATCACGGGTACGGCTCCGGTACGGGTTTGTACGGCCGTTGTACGGGTCCACCCCGCGCATCGGTTGAACCGAGCCGTCGTTGAGCAGGTCGCACCAGGACTGTGGCAGATCAGGGGGCGACATGGGCAGGGCAGCGGAGCGCACGTGCCGGACCACGGGCGGACGCAAGCCGGAGAAGGAACGGCCGGCCGTGTGGAGCGTCTACGGCAAGCTGCTGCGCCTGTTCCGCGAACGGGCGGGGCTGACGCAGCAGGGGCTCGCGGACGCGATCGGGTACTCGGTGGAGCAGGTGGCTTCGGTGGAGCAGGGGCGGCGGCCTGCGAAGGTCTCCTTCACCGAGGCTGCGGAACGGGTGTTGGAAGCGGGTGGCGCTCTCCGAGTTCTCCAGGAGGACGTGGACCGGGCAAAGCTCCCCCTGTTCTTCTAGGACTTCGCGTTGCTGGAGTCCGAGGCGGTCAGCCGCTTCTCCTACGATCCCCTGCTGATTCCCGGCTTGCTTCAGACCCAGCAGTATGCGGAAGCCCTGCTTGAAGCACATTTCCCGCCGCTGGACGAAGAGACCATCGAGCAGCGAGTAGCAGCCCGGTTGTCCCGACAGGCGCTGCTGACGCGGAAGAACCCTCCCATCGTCTTCGTGTTCGTCGTGGAAGAAGCTGCGGTACGACGCATGGTGCGCAGCGTCGACGTGATGCGCGGACAGTTGGAGCACCTGTTGCAGTGCTCGGCCATGCGCAACGTCGAACTGCAGATCATGCCCACCGCTCGGGGCGCCCACAGCGGGTTGAACGGCGGGATGGTCCTGCTGGAGTCCGCCGACCGCAAGCAGTACGTCTATGTCGAGACACAGGACATTGTCAGCGTCAGGTCGGACCGCCACGAGGTGAGCGAGTTCTGGATGCGATATGGAATGCTGCGGACGCAGGCCCTCAGCACCGAGGAGTCCTCACGCCTTATCGAGCGCATGGTAGGGGAGCTATGAGCACTGATCCGCACACCAACCAGTTCGGTGAACTCGCTTGGTTCAAGAGCAGCTACAGCGGAACGAGTGGCGGCGACTGCGTAGAGGTCGCCGCCACCCCCGCCGCCGTCCACGTCCGGGACTCCAAGAAGCCCCAGGCTGCGTCACTCACCTTCTCCACGGAGCAGTGGGCCGCGTTCGCCGCCTACGCCGGGCAGGCGTAGGCGGCGAACCGCCTCACCTCTACCCCAGCTCGAACTGGTCCCTCAGCAGGGCCGTGTGCAGCCGGAGCGTGCGGCCGTCGGGGAGGGTCTCCAGGACCTGGACCCCGTCGTAGTTGAGGAGCTGCCGCAGGACGGCCGCGAAGCCGTCGCCCCGTGTCGGCGGCAGGCCGACGCGCTGGGCGAGGGCCGTGACCGGGAGGGTGCCCGCGTCGACGAGGGTCGCGAGCGCCTTCCTGATCTGCTCCTGCGGCGGCTTGCGCGCCAGGAGTCCGAGCTGGGCCAGGTAGGTCTCCGAGGCGAGGAGGCCGTTGACCAAGGTCTCGTCCGGGGAGACCAGGGTGGGGGTGACGAGCGTGTCGTCGCCGCCCGCGGTGACGGCCACGTCGAAGAGGGCGTCGTGGGTCTTGGCGAGTTCGGCTTGTTCCTTCTTCGGCTTGGCAGCCGTCCTCTTCGCCGGGACAGCGGCCGGGGCCACCACCGGACGGGCAGCGACGGGGTCGGCGGTCCGCGTGCCGGTGGACCACCAGTCCGGCCGCTGCTCCCCCAACTCGCGCCATCCCTGGGGTGGTTCCGCGCCGAAGGGCAGGAACGCGAGCACCGGGATGGTGAACTCGGCGAGTGACGCGCCGCCGTGGTAGCCGGCCTTGAGCGAGGTGTAGCGGGAGTCTGCGTCCCACAGGGCGACGATGGTGGCGCCGGGCTCGGGCCAGACGACCCGGGGACCGGACAGCGTGATCTCCTGCTCGGCGAGCGGGCCGCCGCCGGGCAGGCGGTGCCGGGCGGACGGCGGTTCCGCCGCCTCCACCCTCACCCCGTGCCGGTCGACGACGTGCCCGTGGTCGCTGGTGAGGACGACCGCCATGCCCTCGAAGGCGGCCGCCCGCAACAGGTCGCGCAACCCGGCGACATGGTCGACGTGCCAGGCGCCGTCGCCGAGCTTCTGCTCCTTGGCGAGGCGGTCGTCGATGGTGTTGAGGACGACCGCGACGTGCGTCCTGCCGTCCGTGAGCGCTTCCGTGAGGGCGGGACCGAAGGTGTCCCCGGCCTGCTCGGCCCGCAGGTCGTCCTTGTGGAAGACGGCGGCCGGAGCACCGCCCCACAGCTTGTGCGCGGGGAACAGCCGCTTCTCGTCGGCCTGGGTGCCCTTCGTCAGCCGTCCCGCGAACAGGGAGGTGCGGGAGACGGCGGTCAGGGTGGGCAGTGCGGCGGCCATGGCGCGACGCTGCGGCCCGCCGTGGGGCAGCGGGTCGAACTCGGCCCAGGTGCGGCGCAGTTCCTCACCGAGTTCGTTGCCGATGGCGGCGCTCATGCCGTCCAGGACGAGGAGCAGCACGCGCCGTCCCTCACCGTGGGTGACGACGGGCTTCACGACCTGGTCGAGGAAGGTCTCCACGGTCAGCATCGAGCCGGGCTGGGTGCCGGATTCGGTCCAGACGGCGAGTGCGCGGGCGAAGGAGGCGTCGATCGCGCGGCGCCGTTCACGGACCCGCCTACCGAGGGCGTCGTACGCGGCCTTCAGCACCGGGTCGGGGTCGCCGCCAGCCTCGATGTGTTCGAGGGCCAGGTCGACCCAGCCGGTCTCGGCGACGTGCCGCTCTATGGCGGCGGCCACGGTGGGTGACTCGGCGGGCGGTTCGGCGGCCAGCCAGCGGGCGAGCCGCTGTCCCATCCGGGCCCGTTCGATGCGGGCGGACTCCTCCGGGTCACCGGCGAGTTCGTGCTCGGCCAGGTGCCGTACGGCGTCCGCGACCGCGCCTGTGTCCGTGCCTGCGGCAGCGGCGAGGGCGTGCCCCACGGCAGTGAACCGGAACTCCAGGCCGCCCTTCATCACCGGGCTGGACTCGACGGCCCTCTCGGCGCCGAACTGCCGGGCCAGGGCCGCCGCCCGGTCGAGGACGATGCCGGCCAGGCGGCGGGCCTCGCGCGCCCGGTCCGGGTCCGTCGTGCCGGCGGGCCGGTGACCGGTGGCGAGCAGGGCGACGACGTACTTCTCCGCGGCCCGGCCGAAGACGGACACCAGGGTGTCGAGCCGGTCGCCGGTGGCCGGGGGCTGCTCGCCGAAGTAGCGTTCGGCCCGACCGCGGGCCTGGTACGTCTCGGGGGCGGGCTCGGCGTGCTCCCACAGGGCCGCGCACACCAGACCGAAGGCGACCGCGTCGGCCCCGCGTTCGGCGTCGACGAGGGCGAGCAGGGCGCGCCCGGCGAGTCCGGCCTGGTCGTCCTCACCGAGGAAGGCGGCAAGTCCGGTCCGTTCGGGGCCGCGCAGCCCGAGGAGCCGCTCGGGGCCGCCCGCGCGCGTGGACCAGTCCAGCAGGGCCTGCGCGTCGAGCCGTTCGTCACCGGGCCGCTGCGCGGGGGCGACGGCGGTGTCGGTGTCGTAGCGGCCGAGGCGCAGGCGGCGCTGGGCGAGGGCGGTGAGGGCGTACTGCCGGGAGAGCCAGCCGCCGGAGACGGCGGGCCAGCCGCCGGGCGGGGTGGCGTCGAGCAGGGCCTCGGCGGCCCAGTTGGCGTCCTTCAGGCGCGGGTCGATCTGCCGGGCGCCGAAGGCCTCCCGCACCACGTCCCAGCTGTCGACGGTGTCGATGGCCTTCTTGTGGACGCGGGCGAGGATCGCGGGGTCGAGTTCGTGCTGTTCGCGGTCGGTGAGGACGACGAGGACGGCGGGGCCGGGGTTACGGCCCGCGAGGTGGTCGAGGACCAGCTCGTGGACGGCGAGCGGGGACAGCGCCGCTGCAACGCGCGCGGTGCGGCCCTCGGCCCAGGCGGGCTCGGCGGGGCCGTCCCACCGGGGCGCGGAGCGCAGCAGGACGGCCCGGCGCCGGTTCTCGCCCCCCGGCCGGAGGGAGGCGGCGAGCTGCGGCTGGGAGGAGAGGTACTGGGTGACGGTCGCGGTGTTCAGCCGGACCGCGCCCGGTACGGCGGCGGGGTCGGAGGCGGGAGCGGTGGTGGTCATCGGTCGACGACCCGCCAGGTGATCTCGATGGTGGCTCCCGGGTTCTTCTTCGCCAGTTCGGACAGTTCCGATTCCAGGGCCTTGGTCGCCTGTCCGACGGTGGTGGTGCGGTGGCCGCTGGACCGCCCTGCCCCGCCGCTGCCCTGGGTGGTGCCGGTCTGCTGGGTGAAGGGGATGCGCGGGTCGCTCGTCGGCGTGTTCAGGGACAGGTCGTCGGCCGTGTCGGCCGGGGCGGTGGCCGTCGCGGGGGCGACGGGGGCGGGCGGCGGGGTGGCCGCCGCCTGGTTGCGCTTGATCAGGGCCAGGATCTCCCGCTCGGTGCGCTTCAGCGCCTCGCGCAGGTCGGCGGTGCGCTGGTCGCGGCGGGCCACGTTGCGCAGCGAGTCCAGCAGGGCCGCACCCTCCGCGCCGAGCCCGGTGGCGAGTTCCAGGGTGTGCCAGGACGCCTCGGTCACGGCGCGGGCGACACTGCCGGCCTGCTTGACGGAGGTGCCGTACCGGTCGGCGCTGACCTCGCCCAGGTCGAAGGCGGCGAGGGCCTCCACGGTCTTCTTGGCCCCGGCTCCGCCCTGCGCACCGCCGCCGGTGAGCGTCTCCAGGAACTGGAGGGAGCGCCGGGCGAGGGCGAGGCGGCCGGTGTCGTCGGTCTCGTCGAGGCCGAGGAAGGCGGCGTGCTCCTCCAGCCGCCGGACGAGTTCGGCGGCGTCCTCCTTGAGGGAGCGGGCGGACTCGACGATCTGGCGGGCGAACTGGTTGACCATGCGCCCGCGGCGCAGGGTGGGCGCCTTCTGCCCGAAGACCGTCTCGTAGCGCTGCCGTGCGGTGGTCCAGTCGTCCTCGCTCGGCAGGGGCTGGCTGCGCAGGGCGTCGTGGTCCTTGATCGCGGAGAGTTCCGGCGCGGGGTCCAGGACGGTGCCGCCGCGCACCCACACCCGGTCGTCCATCTCGGCGAACGAGGCGACGACGAGCCGGGTGAGGAAGTCGGGCAGGCCGCGCGGCTCGGGCTGGTCGGTCCAGTCGGTGAGCCTGATCAGCGTGTGGTCGCCGGTGGCGCCCTGCGCGCTGGCGAGCTGCCGGAAGTGGTCGGCCCAGTAGCGGGACAGCTCGAAGTAGGCCTCCTTCTGCTGTCCGAGGCGCAGCGGCCCGGCGACGCGCTGCATCAGCTTGCGGTCGCCCGCCGGGACCTCGACGCGTCCGTCGCGGGCCTCGGCGGCGGCCCGCACGTGGGTGAACACCTTGCGCGCGTCGACGGGCTTGACGGCGGTGCCGGTCGCGTCGGGGTCCAGGTTCGGGTGGGCCGGGTACTGGTGGGCGAGCAGCTTGCCCGCCACGTGCCGGATGCCGTCGTGCAGGGACTGCCCGAAGGACAGGGTGAGGTCGTCCACGTCGGGCAGCGCCACCAGGTGGTCGTCGAAGTCGATCACCACGTCGGCGGCCTGCTTCTGCGCGAGTCCGTACGCCTGCTTGAACGCACCCTTGACCTGCTTGAGCAGGGCGTCCCGCTGGGTCTCCAGGAGGCCCTTGGCGCGGCTGCGGTTGTCGGCGTTGAGGTGGCCGGCGTACTGGGTGTCGAAGCGGTGCTCGTCGGCGAGGGCCTTGTCGATGACGACGAGCCGCCGGAAGTCGGCGAGGCGCTGCGCGGACAGGTGCGCGGGCAGCCAGGCGATGGAGCGGGAACGCTCGCCCTGCTGGCGTTCCCGCAGCCGCTGCATGCGGTTGGCGTCCTCGACGGGCCCCCACTCGCCCTCGTCGAAGGGGAGGTCTATGGCGATCCGCCAGCGGCCGTCCTGCTGCGGCATCAGGTCGTGGTCGGGCAGCTCGTCCTCGTCGGCGACGTTGCCGAAGACGACCTCGGCGGTGCGCGCGGTGCCGCGCCAGGTGAAGTTCAGCTCGTCGGCGAACTGGCCGTGCTCGACCCCGAGTTCCTCCGACAGCAGCCGCCGGGCGAGGGCGACGCGGTTGCCGGGATTGTCGTTGACCTGGGCGTTGGCGATGACGGAGTCGACGTCGACGCCGGACAGTTCCAGCCGGACACCGGGGTTGGTGTCGGTGCCGGTCTCCTTGATCTCGGGGAACCGGGCCGCCCATTCGGCGACCTTGTTCTTGATGATGCCGACCTCGCTGCCCGGGATCGGCGCCATGACCGACCCGTGGTTGAGCGCGCCGAGCCGGCGGATCGTCAGCTCGGACAGGGCGGGCACGCTGGGCGCGAGCGCGGACAGCAGGAGCGTGCACACGAGCCGGTTGTCGCCGACGAACAGGCGGCAGCGGTTGGCCAGTTGCGGATCGGCGGCGAGGGTGTCGGGCCGGTGCAGGTACTGCTCGACGTCGTCCTCGGTGATGTCGTACGAGCTGAGCAGGTATGGCCGGAGCTTCGTCTTGTACAGCTTGTCGGCGGCCTCGAAGACCACCTTGAGGCTGTCGGTGAACGGCTTGTCGCCGCCCTCCGCGATCACCGGGTACAGGTCGCCGACCGGGATGAGCTGGCCGAGCCGGATCTCGTCGCGGTGGTCGGCGAGGAGCTGGCCCATCAGCTTCAGACCGGTGCGGGAGCGCTGCAGCGCGGACGAGATGTGGACGAGGGTGTCCATGAAGGCGGGCGAGAAGGGGTACGTCAGCCGGAACGACTCCGCGTCCGCGCCGGTCGTCCCCTTGTCGGAGCCGAGGAGCGTGTCCCACACCTGGGTGCCGACCCGCTTGGTCTGCTCGAAGGCCGCGTCGACGAGGCGTTCCGCCTCGGCGTTCTTCGGCTTGAGGAGACGGGCGTGGGCGATCTGCGGGAGGTTGCGGTCCTCAAGGGTGATCTTGTCGAAGCGGCCGGAGGCCAGGTTGAGGGTGTCCTGGATGGACGACTCGGCCGCCCCGGACACCTCCTCGCCGACCAGTTCGCGCAGGTCGCGCTGGCGGGCGATGAACGACACGATCGGGATGGCACGGCGGGCGTCGCCGCCCTCCACGAAGTTCGTGATCTTGCTGGCCTCACGGGCGACGAACTTCTGGTCGTGGATGAGGGTGGCGAGCCACAGGATCAGCTCGTCCATGAAGAGGATCAGCCCGTGGTAGCCGAGCGACTTGGCGTGCTCGGCGATGACGGAGAGACCGGCGTCGAGGGAGATGAACCCGTGCTCGTCCTCGGCGGCGTTCTTGGCGAAGCCGGGGAGGAGGTTGGCGCTGGCGTCACTGACCAGCTTGGCCCGCAGCTCGATCGGGGTGGAGGGGTTGCGCAGGTCGAGCGGGACGGCGGCCTCGTGGTTCTCCGCCGCGGCGAGGGCGGCGTCCAGGAGGGCGGGGGTCCAGGCGAAGCCCTCCCCCCACTCGTCCTCCTCGTCATCGGTGACACCGAGCCCGCGGATGACGGCCTCGTCGCCCATGTTGGCGCGCATGGCGCGGATGTCCGCGAAGAGGGAGTCGGTGCGGTAGACCTGCGGGGTCGGCGCCTCGGGGCGCAGCTTCTTGACGTGGCTGACGTAGCCGCCGAGCACGCGCTGTTCGAGGGCCTTGGCGCCGAGCATGTGGTACGGCACGAGCAGGAACTTCTTGCCGTCCGTGCCCAGCCACTCGTGCTTGGTCAGCACCGGGTCGAACTCGGTGCGGGCGCGGGCGGCCGGGTCACCGCTGAGCAGTGCGTACAGCACGGCCATGAAGTGCGACTTACCGGAACCGAAGGAGCCGTGGAGGTACGCGGCCTTGGAGCGGTGTCCGTCGAGGGAGGCCTTGATGAGGTCCAGCGCCTCGTCGAAGTTCTCCAGCAGTCGCTCCGTGACGACGTAGTCCTTGAGCGCGTGTTCGGCGCCCTCGGGCGTCGTCGCCTCGGCGAGGGACAGCACGAAGTCCGAGGTGGAGATGGACTCCTTGATGTCGATGACATCGCGGAGGAGCGGCTGCTGGGCCATGAGGTGTCTCGCTCTCCTTCAGGTGGAGGTTTTCTGCGGCGCACTCGATCGTGTGAAGCCGCGCTGTTCAGGGTGGCTGCCTCCGCGGGGCGTCGGTATGGCAACCAAGAAGTACACCGTGACGCTCCCCGAAGAGCTGGCCGAGGCCATCCGCGCCGAGGTCGGCCCCGGCGGATTCAGCCGCTACGTCACGCACGCCATAGAGCGCCAGCGGGAGCAGGACCGTCTCGGAGAAGCGGTCGAGTGGTGGGAAAAGGAGTACGGCGAGGTCACCGAGGCCGAGCTGGCCGAGGCGGAGGCCGAGCGTCGGGAGATCGAGCGCCGGCACGCCGAGCTGGCCCGGGCCCGCCGGGTGGCCGCCGGTGAGCCGGTCGAGCCGGCGCCCGAGCAGTCCGGGCGGCAGGAAGCGGCGTGAAGAAGGATGCCGTCTACCTCCTGGACTGCGAGGGGCTGTCGCGGTGGGTGCGCGGAGAAAGACGCATGGGTGTCCGGATCAAGGACGCCCACCGGTTCGGTGTCCGTGTGATGACCACATCGATGACCCTGATCGAGGCGTACGACGTGCGAACGTACGTCCCGGCATGGCACTGGGCGCTTTCCCGTGTTCACGTCGAGCCCGTGACCGAGGAGATCGCCAACGAGGCGATCGACCTGCTCAAGGAGGCCGGTCTCCACGGCCACAAGTACGCCATCGACGCGGCCCTGGCCACCGTCGCGCTGCGACAGCCGGGGCCTGTCACCGTCTTCACCTCCGACGAGGACGACCTGCGCAAGCTGTGCGGTGACCGTGTGGTGGTCATGGGCCTGTGACGGCCGCCGCGACCACTGTGGGCTGAGCATGTGCTGTCCTCCTCGTCGGCTGTCCGGTGGCGGGTGGGACGGGGTGGGGGGATGGGCGGGCGTGGGCTACTTGTTCGCGGCCGCCCGGCGTCCCCGGGTGGCGGCCGGGGGACGCCAGGCGCGCAGGTCGTCGTCGGTGAGACCGTGCTCGCCCTGCAACTGCTGGCGGTAACCGGCGAAGAAGTCCGCCGGTGAGCCGCTGTAGACCATGTCGAACTCGTTGTGCCACTGGTACAGCCACGGCTGCAGCTCCAGCAGGCCGGCGAGGAACGGTGTGATCTCCTCGGAGGTCAGCGCGGTGTTGGTGAAGTACGTCGCCAGGGCCTGAGCCTGCTCGCGGTGGTCCCAGCCGGCCCAGCCGTACAGCTCGGGGGTGGCGGCGTTGGTCTGCCCGTAGGAGATGAACCGCTCCTTCGGCACGTCCAACTTGCCGCGCGCCTTCCAGTAGGAGGGGCGCAGGAAGTCGGCCGAGGTGTACTTCGGCGGCACGGGGATGGAGTCCCGGATCTTCCGCTTGGCCGGCTCGTCGGGCGCGGCGTCCTCCTTGCGCTGAAGGTCCCACACCTCCTCCCAGTCGGAGCGCTTCTTCAGCCCGGCGGGCTTGTAGCGCAGGGCGGAGAGGAACGGGACGTGCTCATCGGTGATCAGCTCGGCGACGACCTTGGGGAGGTCCTTCCGGGGCGCGTAGAGCTTGGCCACGGAGACGAAGTCCTCGTCGCGGGAGAGGGCGTCGGTGAGGCGGGAGAGGGTGAGGATGACCGGCTGACCGTTCTCGTCGAACCAGTGGTCGCGGTTCTCCATACGGTCGAGCAGCCAGGAGCGGAGGGCCTTGTCCTGGAGGGCGTCCCAGCCTTCGGTGGCCCAGCGGCGCTTGTACTCGGGGCGCTCGACCATGCCGATGGCCCGGTTCGACTCGATGGCGTCGATGCGCTTTTGAACAATCTCGCGGTAGGCGGCGGGCCAGTGAGAGGGAATTTCAGTGACAGGGCTGAAGTTATGATTATGATGCCGGAACCATGAGGTATCGACTTCACCGCTTTGCTGCTTACGGGCAAGAACAATCGCAAAAGCCCGCTCAGCGGGAGTGATTATGGGAACTTCTCCTACGGGGGCCACGATCTCACAATCAGTAAGACCATAGAGAGCGTAGATTTGCCAATCCAATTCCTCTTGAAGAGCGACCATCTCCCCCCGAATGGACTCCCAGCTTTTACGGGCTTCACGAAGGCTCTGCGCCGCCGGAACTCCCGAGGCTGCGACTGCTCCAGGATTACAGACCGAGAGGCGTTGCGCCAAGCCCTGCATCGCCTGGGCGAGAGCAGCAGGGAATGCGGTAGGCAGCGGAATACGCTCAATGTTTGCACCGTTAAATTGATAACGATTCTCCCACGGCTCGTCAGCACCCGCCTGCTCGGCGCCCGGACGCCCTTTATTGTGACACGTCATCTTGAGCCAGAGAGCTACAGTAGAGCTGTTGAGCACCCCGAGCAGTTCGACGTACTGCCCCTCAGTCGCATCCGGGCCAAGCTTGACCACAGGAGCCGTCTGCTTGAATACCCTTCCTCCTCGATCCAATACGAAGTGATTGTGCGTAGCCACCTCAGCAAATGAAAGCGACAAGTTAGTTCGATAAGCCGATGGAGTGAACTGCATATAGTCCCACCATTGCAGGCCCGCATCACTCATATCCCCTTGAAAGGTGCGGCGCGCCTGCAGAATCCGCCGCAGCGGCCACAGTTCCCTCGCCAAGCCGCCGTGCCCCAATTCATTCGCATAGGGAAACCAGATAGCCTCCTCCGGAATGGCATTCCAGTCTCGAACAATCTCCCCCGCCATCAGGGGACGCAATCCTACTGAATTGGCGGCGGTTCTGTAAGTAGTTCGCAGGGGGCGAACGTAAGCTTCATCGGCGCCAGCGCGGATCGCACGACCAATAGGTGGCTCGATTGCGGAACGCAAAGGAAAATTACTAGCCCTTTCGAGCTGCTCAACCATTTCCAGGCCGCCATCCGCAAGAATCCAAGGCTGCCTAGCGAAGTAGCGCTCGCGGTCCAAGTCGTCCACCGAGACCCACGGACTCACGGTGCCCGGCTTGTCGATCTGGTCGATAATCGCCTTCCAGACGAGACCCTCTTCACTAATCTTCGGCACAGCAGGCTCTGCCTGCACGCTTCGCACTGTACGAATCGAGGCAGAACGCAGAGTTCCCTCGCAGCGTTTACCCACGAGAATGATCGTGGGTGTTCCGTGTCCAGGAATATAGGCGCCCGACGTGTCAATTACTTCCGTCAGTTCAACCTGATCCCGGAAATAGCTCTCAATAAGCTTGGTGCCGAACTCACGCTTCATGAACGAGTTCGAGGTGATCTGTCCAACCATGCCATACCCGCGGCCGCCAGAATCGCCATTCCTGGCCAATTCAAAGAACCGCTGCGCAAACGGGACCGAGAGTGCGTAAGTGCCACCGCAAGCGTCGTAAAGATCCCGATACAATTCGTTCAGCTTCTTGTCTTTAACGGTAATGTAAGGCGGGTTACCGACCACAAGGTGATACCGTCCCGGCTGCAAGATACCCGGATGCTCGTCGTGCAGGTCTTCCGTGGCATATGAGAAGGTGGCCAGCTCATCGTCTCCATCGATCCCGCCGAACAGTCCCAACTGCTGGTCCTTGATCAATGAGTCACCCACCGCCAAATGCATCGGCCAGTCTTGTTTCACCGCCTCAGAGAGTGTCCGCATTCCACCAGCAGCCATAGCCGCCACCAGCAACCGGAACCGAGCGATAGCCACCGCGAACGGATTGATATCCACCCCGTGCACCGAGTCCAGCGCTTCCCGCACCCGCTCATGCACATCCCGCCCCGGATGCCCCTCCGCCCACAGCCGCACCAGCCGCCGGAACGCCCCCAGCACAAAGTGCCCCGACCCGCACGTAGGGTCGATCATCTTCAGGCCCTCGTAGCCGAACTCCCGTACCGCCGGGTTCATCGTCCGGTCGAGGATGAACTCCTCCACAAACTCCGGTGTCTGGAGCAGCGCGTACGTCTTCCGCGCGGCCTCGCTCAGGTCCTGGTACAGGTCACCGAGGAACCGTGTGTCCCAGCCCTCCGTGCCGTCCTCGTTCAGCGGGTCCGTGAAGTCATGGACGAGAACGCCCGCCTCGTCCCTCCCCCGCCAGAACTCGACCAGGTCCCGCGCACCGTCGTGCGACAGCGGGATCTGGTACAGCGGGTTGTGCCGCTTGTCGAACAGCAGCCGGCCCGCCTGGCCCGCGCCCAGTTCGTCGAACGCCTTCTCCAGCCAACCGCGGTAGGTCGGGTCGTCCTCCGCCTCCACGTACGCGTCGTACCGCGCCTGAGCCAGCTCCCGCCGGTCCCCGTCCGCGCCCGTCAGGTACGGCTCTGGGATCAACCGGTTGTCCTCGCAGAACCGCACGAAGACAGTCCCCAGCACCCACGCCACCGCGACCTGCGTGACCCGCTCGTCGAGCCACGAGTTCCACGTCGCCGCCGTACGCCCCAGCTTGCGCGCCTGGTCGTACTCGGCGCGCAGCCGCGCCCCGACGTCGCCCAGGGCCTTCACCTGCTTGCCGAGGTCGGTCTCGACCGCCTTGACCTGCTGCTTCAGGTCGTCCAACAGAGCCTTGCGGTCGATCACTTCGCGTCTCCCTCGACACTACGCACCACTACCTTGCCGGACCCCCGGTGGACGTTGTCCACCCACGTGTCCGGAAGCTGAATCCACTCCCCCAGGCCGGCCTGGTACGGCACGGCCACCTGCCCGAGCCTCGGCTCACGCGCCGGGTCGCTCTGGGGGACGAGCAACCACAGTCCACGGCCGCCCCGCCGGGCCGCCGAGGCGAGCCGGTGCAGGACGCCCATCGCGTCGTACCGGGCGAACACCCCGGCCTCCGTCAGCAGCACCGGACCGGTCCCGGACCCGGACCCGGCGCCGAGCAGTTCCTCGATACGCGGCGCGACCGCACCCCACGCCGTCTGCGCGTAGTCGGCGAACCGCAGCGCGCCCGTCGAGCCCGGCTTGGCGACGTCCGCCTTGAGCAGCGTCTCCCACGTCGGCTTGGTGCCCGACGTGACCTGGGCGTGCAGGGCCTCGATGAACAGCTCGGTCACCGAGACGGCCTCGGCGCCCAGCCGTTCGGCGCCGAGTTCCCGTATCGCGTCGCGCACGAGCCGCTGGCTCACGGTCAGCACCCGGTAGCCGTCCCGTCGCGCGGACGCGACCAGTCGCTCCTCCGCGCGCACGGCGCTCGCGAGCAGCGGGTCGTCGGCGTACCGCGTCACCGCGCCCGTGCGCGTGGACTGCCGCCAGGCACCCGTCGTGAGGTAGCTGGACGCGTCGTCCACCCGCGTCGGCAGGTAGCGGAGCGTCTTGGTGTCCTCGCGCGTGCCGAGCGACAGCTCGAAGCCGGCCTCGCGCAGCGCCTTGGTCAGCGGGCCGGCGGTCGGCAGGTCGTGGGTCAGGCCGCCGCGGCCGTCGGGCACCGCCAGCTCGGGGAAGCGGGCCCGCAGCCGCTCGTGGACCTCCTCGCCGGTCAGGCCCGGCTGCGTCGCCTCCGGCTTGCCCGGGATCCAGCGCACCAGACCGGCCTGCGTGAGCCGCAGTGCCCGTACCAGCGACAGGTCGCGCGGGTAGATCTCCAGGCGCGGGGTCGCCGCCGCGTTCACGGACGCCGCGGCGGCCAGTTCGACCATGCGGCGCTCGTCCCAGTCGACGGTGCCGGGCGGCATCTGCACCGCGCCCAGCTCCGCGAGGACGGTCGCTGCCGTCGGCAGGGTCTCCAGCCCAGCGAGCCGGTCCGCCGCGCGGCCGAGCTTCGTCGCGTAGTCGAGCAGTCCCGGCGCCGTTGGAGTGTCCGGACCATCGTCCTCGCGGACGTCCAGGGCCAGCAGGCCCGCCCCCAGCGACTCCTCCGTCGCCTTGCGGTTGGGCTGGTGCTGGAACTCGGCCTCGTCCGGGGCGAGTTGCTCGACCTCGACGACGGCCCGTACCGCCGCCAGCGCCAGCGCCCGGCGCTGCTCGCGCCCGGCGAGCTGGCTGCCGCGCCGGACGGCGAGGGCGTCCGCGATCTCCACCGCCGACGCGACCCGGCCCATGCCCGCGAGCAGGTCGAGGATCTCCGAGCGCAGAGCCTGGACCGCACGGTCGGCCTTCCAGCGCTTGCGCTCCTCCTTGAGCATCTGCGGGATGCGGCCCGCGCTCAGGTTCAGCGCCGCGGCGACGTCCTTCTGCTTCGGCCAGACGCCGATCTCCGGCAGCAGGCCGTGCTCGTCGGGCAGGCGCAGCAGCAGCCGGACCATCTCTGCCTTGTTGCGGTTGGAGCCGTTGTTGTTGATGACCGGGACGAAGATCGTGGCGAGGGCGTCGAGGCTGATGGAGCGCAGGGCGCGCGGCGACAGACCGCCGGCCGCGTCGCTCGTCGCCAGGGTGTCCGCGAGGGCGGACTCGGCGGCGGAGAGCTGGTCCAGTTCCTCCCGGGCCTCGGCCCGGCCCTCCGGTGTGAGCGGCGAGGCGGGCGTCTCGCGCAGCTTCTCGCCCCACTCGCGCTGGCGCTTCTGCACCTCGTTGCGGGTCTTGGCGCCCAGGCCGGGGGCGTTGACGAGCTTGCGGCGGCTGTAGTCCAGGAGCCCGCCGACGGTGGTGATGCCGAGGCCGTAGAGGAAGGACTGGGCGGCGCCGGTGAGACCGGAGACGCTCAGCGGGGTGTCGAGGGCGACCTCGGCGGCCAGGCGGTCGCGCTGCTGCTCGGCGGTCTCCGGCTCGGCGTCCGCGATGACACCGCGCCGCACGGCCTCCCCGTCGGCCCCCGCCTCGGAGGTCGTCGCCGTGTGGCGCGTGCGATGGCTGGACGGGACGGCCTGCGAGGCGTCGAGGAAGATCTTGCGCCAGGCGTCCCGCATGGGCTTCAGCTCGGGGAACCGCTTGCCCGCGTCGCGGTGCAGTGCCTTCTGGAAGAAGGCGACGAGCCCGTCCCGCACGGCCGGGTCGAACGCCTCGGCGGCGATCGTCGGGTACGGCCACTCCTTCGGGTCCGTCATCCGGGGCAGGACGCTGCCGTCGCCCCACTTGGGCAGCTCGCGGCTGGCCATCTGGTGCAGGGTGACGGCGACGGCGTACCGCTCGGCGTGGGAGTCGTAGGAGCCGCGGGTGATGACGTCGACGAACGGGTCGAGGTAGCCCTCGGTGCCCGCGTCGGTGCTCCTGGCCGGGTAGCCGGCGAGCGAGAAGTCGATCAGGACCAGTTCGCGGGTGCGGTTGGGGCGGACGCGGATGGCGATGTTGTCCGGCTTGATGTCGCGGTGCCAGACGCCCTCGCCCTCCAGGAAGTCGACGGCGCCGAAGAGGTAGTCGCCGTACGCCTCCAGCTGGTCGACGGGGAGCCGGCCCTCGTCGCGGAGCTGGCGGGCCACCGTCTCCTCGCGGCGGCGCGGGGCCTTCCGCTCGCCCGCCGCGTCCGCGCCGTCGTCGCGCTCGTCACCGACGTACTCCAGCGCGAGGACGGTACGGCCCGCGATGCTCAGCGGCTCCGGTTCGACGAGGCGGATGATGCCCGAGTGGGGGCGCAGGCGGCCCATCACGTCGGCCTCGCGGATGAGGATGTCGCCGCGGTTGTCGGACAGGGCGACCTTCAGCACGGCCAGCGGGCGCGTCCTGCGGGCCTCCGCCTCCAGGTCGCGGACGAGGAAGGCGCGGCTGGTGGAACCGGTGCCGAGGCGGCGGCGGACCTCCCAGCGGCCGGCGAGCACGTCGCCGGGGACGGCGTCCAGCGGGTCCTTCTCCGGGGCGTCGGCCGCCTCGGCGGCGGTCTCGGCGGCCGGGGCGGTGAGGGAGTCCTCGACGACCTCCAGCATCTCCAGGAAGTCGTCGACGCTGTGCAGGCGCTGGTCCGGGTTGTAGGCGGTGGCGGCCTGCACCAGCTCGTCGACGTCCTCGGACAGGCCGTCCACCAGGGAGCTGGGGCGCAGGCCCTCCCCCGCCTCCAGGCGGGCGCGCAGTTCGGCCTGGCTGGCGGCCGGGGCCTTGCCGGTGGCCAGGAGGTAGGTGAGGACGCCGAGGCCGTAGACGTCGAGGGAGACGGGGTCGGGGCGCAGTGCGGTCAGCTCGGGGGCGAGGTAGGGGTCCTCGTCGTCGGCGAGGTGCATCGCGGACAGGGCGGTCGGCGCGAGCCGTGTCGCGCCCTGCCCCTGCGAGGAGTCGCCGGTGCGCTGGGTGGCGATCTGCCAGTCGGAGATCTTCAGCCGGGGGCTGAGCCAGGCGGCCTCCTCACCGACAGCCTTGCCGGGGCCGCCGTCGGGGCGGGGCAGGACGTGGATGGAGCGGGCGGCCAGGGCACGGTGGTGGATGCGGCGGGCGTGCGCGGAACGCATCGTCTCGGCGAGCTGGCGGACCAGGGCCATCCGTCCGAGGATGTCGAGCTTCTCCCCGTACTGGACCAGGTATTCGTCCAGCTTCATGGTGCGGTCGTCGTGGTCGAAGACGAGGGCGGGGCCGGCCGGGTGGCCGGTCGGGAAGTACTGCCGGTAGGAGACGACGCCGGGGTGCCGGAAGCGCTGCAGGACGGCCGCCTCGCGGCGGGCGGCGTTCTCGACGGACTGGCGCAGGGAGGCGTCCGAGCCGCGCTCGCTGAGGTAGACGCGGACGCGGGCGCGCTCGGGCAGCTCGGTGTGGGCCGCCTTGTAGTCGGCCCAGGTCTGGCCGGAGTCGAAGGGCGTGCGCTCCAGCTCGTAGGGGCCGACCTTGTACTGGGCCTCGCTGCGGCGGATGCCGATGCGCTCCAGCGCGGCCTTGATCTCGCGGGAGTCGATCGCGGTGATGCGGCGCCGTTCGTCCCGCGGGGTCTGCTTGAGCATGTCGACCAGCTCGGCGACGGTGTGGACGCCGTTCCGGTCGTGGGCGGGCAGGCGTACGCGCAGGGCGTCGTCGGTGAAGCAGACGGCCTCGCCGACCCACACCCGGCGGGCGCCGTGGCCCTGGCCGAGCAGGCTCGCCAGCTCCTTGGCCTTCTTGTTGACCAGGTGCAGGGGGTTGCCGTGGGTGCGCCGGCGGCCGCCGGGGGTGGTCTGCACCCAGGTGCCGTTCTCGGAGGTGACCGAGCCGTGCCAGTCCTTCAGCTCGATCATGTGGACGCCGCCGGGCGCGACGACCAGCAGGTCGACCTCGCGGACGTGCCCGGTGTTCGCGGTGAACGTGAAGTTCGACCAGGCCCGCCAGGGGTCGGAGTCCGGCAGCTTCTCCCGGATCGCCTCCAGGCCGCGGTGTTCGTGATCGAACTCGGACTCGGTGACCGTGACCCACCGGCCTTCCCGCATGCCTGTCCCCACTCGTTCCGTTCCTCTCAGGCCCGCCGTTCCCCGGGGTCGGGCCTGCCGCTGATCCTAATGGTTGCCTGGTACATGGGAAGAGTCCGTGAAGGACGGGACTATAGGACATTCGACCCACACGAAAGAAACGGCCCGTTCCGTCTCACGTCGACGCGGGCGACAGGAGCCTCCTGGTCAACGACCTGTACGGGCAAACCGTCCGTCACGTCGCGCTGTAGGCGAGTTCGGCCAAGGCGAGCGCCTGCTTCAGGGTCTTCTCGTCGCGGATCTGGATGCTCACCCTGTACCGGCGATGGCCGGTGGTGAGCCGATAGGCGTCCGGTGCGAGCTCCGCGATCTCGTCGCTGTGCTGCAGACGGAAGTTGATCAGGCCCGTGGACGCGAAGGCATAGGCGAAGCCGCCGTACTGGCTGCCCTTGCGGCGGAGGCGGAGGTAGCCGGAATAGTCGAGGGGATCGCCCTCCTGCCACGTCTTGCGCTTGATGCCGTGCGCTCCGACGCTCTCCCAGGAGCCGGCTTCCGCCATGAAGTCGATGAACTGCTGCGCGGCGGGGTTGAAGGCGAGCTGCGCCTTCACCGTCTCCTGCCCCTCGTCCGCGACCCCCGGGACGTCACCCTCGACGCGCCATCCGAAGTCCGCGAAGTCGTCGCTGTCGGGGTCGGCGACCACCCGGGGCGTGCGGCGTACGGTGTCGGCCGTGCCCGGCTGCTGCTGGAGGAGTTCGCGGACCACCTCGGACGCGTCGAGTTCCTGCGGCGTGCCCTCGAAGCAGAAGTAGGTGAGCTTCACGGGTCCCCTCCCGTTATACGAACCGTGTCCGAGCGGACACACTACGCCCGACGACGAGCGCAACGACACCGCTGCCGGTACGCGTGGATGCGGGTGGTGACCGACTGCCCTCCGTGAAGAAGCTGTTCTGCCCCCTGAAGCCGCACTGAGAAGCAGCTCTGCGCGCGGCGGGATCCCGGCCGCCGGAAGTGGTACGTGGATGCCGCCGAGGTCAGCCGCGAGCAAGCCGCACGCCGACCGCCGCCGTCCTGACGTCCGTTGGGGTGCCGCACGCACGGCTGGATCGAGCGTGCAAGCCGTTCGTCGACGGCAGACGTGTCACCGGCACCCACGGACACGGTCGCTCACTCAGGAAACTTCGCAACTGTGTGTGCAGTAAGGTGACTTGTGCTGCGCATCCTCCCGGAGGGGTACGAGCGCGGAGTTCATGCGCCGCTCGGCGGCATGTGAGCAGTGGTGGTGAATCGCCGTGCGCGTGCGCGCGGTGTGTGAGCGGATGCCCGGTGGGCCGTCCCCCCACCATTCCTGCTCACCGCCGAGGAGTGGTCACGTATGGACCCTGTCGAGTACCAGTCTGCGCGTTTCGCCCGGTTCCGTAAGGTTCTGGCGGACGTCGCCGTCAATGTCGTCGCCAACCTGTTGGTGACCGGCATGATGTCGGCAGCGCACCTGCTCTTCTGAGGCAGGCGAGTGGCGGGCTCCGGGGGCCCGCCACTCCACCTCGCGCGGACGGCTCAGAACAACATCATCTCGTTCTTCAGCTTGGCCTTGCTCTGTGCCCGCCGGGCCCTGCGGCTCCGCGCGGCCCCACTGTGCCGCGTGATCCTCAGCTCGGGCGGGATGGTCGACTGAGTGGGCCGGAGACCGTGCACATGGGTCTCTCCGACCAGTTTCCTGAGGTGCCGCCGGGTCTCCTCGTCGGTGGAGTAGAGCACGGTTGCCCGGCTCGCCCTGGTCAGCAGGACGTGATAGGCGTGGCGGACACAGCGGGCGAACTCGTCGTCGT
Organism: Streptomyces sp. NPDC088766; assembly: GCF_044750845.1. Classification (NCBI taxonomy): domain Bacteria; kingdom Bacillati; phylum Actinomycetota; class Actinomycetes; order Kitasatosporales; family Streptomycetaceae; genus Streptomyces; species Streptomyces sp. NPDC088766. The sequence goes on from NZ_JBIVKQ010000004.1 coordinate 45,804, forward strand.
CGAGCGTGCTCGTCCGTACCTTCGGGTCGAACGATCCCGGTTTCGCCACCCGCATCACGCCTGCTTGCGGGTCCTTGCGCTGCTTTCCCCGCCGGAAGACCCAGCGGTCGGTACGCCAGACCATGTCATCGCCCATGATCACCCCGCACCAGTCCCACTCGAGCCCCTGCGCCGTGTAGACACAGCCGATCTGCCCGATGCCCGCATCGTGTACGGGCCATATCCTCGACGGTGGCTCGCCGTTGGCGCAGAAGGACTCGCTGGACGCGTTCCACGGACGGTGCCAGGCACCGATGCGTACGTCCTTCTCGAGGTTCTTGTCCTCGTCCGGCTTGCTCCAGGGCCAGCAGTACCCGGCCACCATCCGGGCGGTCGCGCCGGCCTCGAACTCGGTGCGGACGATGTGCTCCATCTCGTCGGGGGTGCCGACGACCTCGATGTGCATGAGTCCGTCCGGCACCCACTCGTGCGCCTGCTGCGTCGACACACCGAGCAATGCTCGAACCCAGCGGACGTAGGCGTCACTGCCACCACACCTGTACTGCTCCACCAGACGGTAGTGGCGAAAGGCCGCATGGTGGCGTCGTGCGGCGTCCTCGATGAGTTCCGCCGTACCCACCTCGTACGGGCGCACGGTCTGGCCCGCGTCGAGGAAGAAGACGGTCAGACGCGATGCGTCGAGCAGTTCGTCCACCTGTGGCTTGGTGCCCTGCTTCTCGGCGGGGAGGCGCCAGTTGGTGGACCTGTCCCGCAGCCGGTGCGCCTCGTCGCAGATCAACACGTCCAGCGGCGGCTTCGGCGTCTGCACGAAACTGCTGAAGTACGCGAAGCGCTCCCGGAACTCGGCCGCGGTGTACCCGACGTTCTCCTTGATCGCGGCGTTGAAGGCCCGCGATCCGCTCGCGTACTTCACCGTCCGGCCCGCGGCTTCGAGATCGGCCCGTAATTGAAGGCCGATAGCGCTTTTCCCGGTGCCGGCTCCCCCGGTGATCAGGAAGACGGCACGTTGGGGACGGAGGACGAGTGCCTCTCGGTCCGGACGGTCAAGAATCAGGTCCGAGGCCTCGAGCACGTCGTCCGCGACCTTCCTCTGCCGTCCCCGCAAGGTGAAGACCGTGTCCTCTCCGGACGAGTTGACCATGGCATCGAGAAGCGGCGTGTTCCGGAGGTTCATCCGGTGCAGGATGTACTCGGCCGCCGAATAGTCGTCCTCGGCTGTGAAATGGCTCTGAAGGTCGAGCAGAAGCCTGGCCCGGGTGTCGCTCGTGTACGTATGGGCGTAGGGGCCCGTGGGTGCGTCGACGCCGAGCAGTGGTCGGACGGATTCGTCCGTGGCGTTGTGGAGGTACGCGAAGCCGCCGCACTCGAACTGCAACCCGTTCAGCGGACCTGCAGGCCCGGTGAACAGCGCGTGGTACTCACTGAGTTGAAGGGCGGGGTGTTTGACCGGGTCATCGATCCCCGCCACGTACACGAGATCAGCGGTGGCGGCCTCGACCCTCGTCACCGATGACCACTGCTTCAACTCGACGAGCTGCACGGAAAGGGTGCCTTCCGTGGGATGTCTTCCCACCAGCACCACGTCGATCTGCTTGTCTTCTCCAGGCCCTTCGGATTCGTCCACGGTCGGCGAGCATTCGACGATCATCTCGACGTTGCCGCGCCCGGCTGCCACCAGGTCCTCTGCCAGTGAGACAAGGCTCTTGGCCCAGGCTGAGCGCTCTCCTTCGGAGGACTCGCCTCGCCGGAAGTGCACCCAGCGGGCAGCCAGGTGCGGCACCAGACGACGGCGTGCGTTCAGGGCGAGCAAGTCCCTTGCCGACAAACGCAGCAGGAGCATGGACACGAGGAGGTTCCCCCAGGGCACGAGTGACTCGTGCGGGTGGGGGCGTGTCCATGCAGGAAGCCCGTCGGGCCGCGACCGGTATCGGTGATCTTAGGCGGGCTCCGAACCGTCCCGGGAACGATGATCGCCTTTCGGCCTGCCTACGGGAAGAGCATGGCCGAGTGACGGCAAACGCGATTGTCTTGCCGTGCGTTCGGAGGAGTCGTCACACCAGAGCCGACTTCCGCTCCGCGTCTCCCGCGAGTTCGCGTAGCTTCGCCCGTGTCTCCAGGTCCGTCGCATACACCACCGTGCCGACCATGCCGCGGGTCAGCAGCACTTTGTAGGTGTTGCGAATCAGGCGGTCGACGTCGTCGTCCGGGGTGGACCTCTTGAAGACCGGGTCCTTGGAGGCCGCACGGTCCGTGATCCAGCGGTCGCCGCGCCAGAGCAGATCCGGGCCGATGATCACGCCGGACCAGTCGTACTCGAATCCTTGCGCGGTGTAGACGCAGCCGACCTGGCCGAAACCGGCCGGGTCGGTGGCCCACAGGGCGGACGGCGGCGCGCCGGACACGGAGCGCTCGCCACGCAGGTTCCAGGGGCGAGCCCAGTCGCCGATGACGACGTCGGCCGGAAGCGGATCGCCCGGCCTGGGTTCGGGGGACCACGGCCAGCAGTAACCGGCGGACATACGAGCGCCGTAGCCCTGTTCCCGGCGGGCCTGAAGAAACGCCTCCATCTCCTCGGGGCTGTCGGCGACCAGCAGGTGCATGCGGTCGTCGGGTTCCCAGACCACCGGGCCGCCGGACTGCAGGCCGAGGAGGCGAACCACCCAACGCAGGTAGGCATCACTGCCGCCGCAGCGGAACTGGCTCTCCAGGGGCACGACGTGGCAGTCGAGACCCTGGGCCGCCGCGGCCGCCTTGACGTCTTCCACCGTGCCCATCTCGCCGGGGCGCACCACCTGGTGCTCGTCGAGGAGGAAGACGGGGACGCGGGCGACGTCGATGAGTTCGTCGATCTGTCGTCTGCCGGTGCGGTGGGCGGCCGGGGTGTACCGGTTGGCGGAGGTCTCGCGGATGCGGTGGGCCTCGTCGCAGATGAGGACGTCGAGGGAGTTCTGCTCGGCCGTCATGAAACTGTTGAAGTACTTGAAGAGGTCCTGGACCTCGCGCTTGCGCGTGCCGGCGACCTTGCGCATCGTCTTGGTGAACGACTGCGATCCGGTGGCGTGCAGGGCCGGGACGCCCTGCCGGTACAGCTCGCCGAGCAGGGAGAGCGCGATGACGCTCTTGCCGGTGCCGGGTCCGCCGGTGACGACCAGGACCTCCTTGTGGTTGGACCGCTTGGCCTTGCGTACGGCGTTGAGCACCATGCGGTACGCGACCTGCTGCTCGTCCAGGAGCACGAACTGCTCTCGCTCGCGCACCTCCTGGGCAGCGACCGACATCAGTTGTTTCGACGGCACGGTCCTGCCCGCCTGGAGTTCGTCGGCCGCGCGGGCGCCGGACACCTTGTCGCTGAGCTTGGCGCGGAGGTGGTCGATGAACTCGCCGCGCCGCTCGCCGGTGAACATCTGGCCGCTGTCGTCGACTTCGATCGCCCGTAGACCACCTACGCCGAACTCCGTGGCGTTGTGCAGGTAGGCCACGCCGCTGACCCGGTCCGGGTGCTCGGCCACCGCGCCGTTGAAGTTGACGAGGTACTCGCAGTAGCGGCGCACCTGCTCGATGGGGTTGAGGACCGGGTGCACGTAGGCGTCGACCCGGCACAGTGCCGGGTCGTCCTCGTCCGGCTCGGCCTGGCTCCACTGCTTCAGCTCGACGACGAGGTACGACGGTTCGCCCGTGACGGGGTGCACTCCGGCAAGCACCGCGTCGGCGCGCTTGCTGTTCAGCGGGAGGGCGTACTCCAGCATGACCTCGACCTCACCGAGGCCCGCGTCGTTGAGCGCGGCGGCCAGAGCGGGGATGCTTCGCTCCCAGGAGCGGGCCTCCGCGGCACTCGGGCGGTGACCGTGCATGTGGACGAACTGCTCGGTGAGGTGGAGGTAGAGCGAACTGTCGAGGGCTCGCGCGGCAATCGTTTTCGCGGACTCGCGGAACAGCAAGGACTTCCCCCAGGCAGCACGAAATGACTCGTGCGGGTGGGGGCATGTCCTTCGAGACTCCACCGGAGTGGAGCGGAAGCCCGTCGGGCCGCGATGACGATGGAACAGAGATTACCCGGCGGTGCCGACAGTGACGCTGGTCGCTACCGGCCGAAGCCGAGGATCAGTACGAGTGATCACCAGCAACGAGCGGGTGGCCGTCGGTGTCACCGAATGGACAGGAGATACGGGAGCGGAGCCCTTGAACAGGCCGGGCAGTCACCGCGCGCCCCTACCCCCGCCGCGGCAGCAGCAGCACCGCCCCCGCCGGCACAGCCGCCAGCACGGCCCACGGCACCGCCGCCGGCAGGCCCCCGTCGAGCAGGGCGCCCGCCCCCGCGCTGCCGGCCAGCACGATCGCCCCGGAGACGGACGACAACGCGCCGGTGTACAGGCCGAGCCGCCCCTCCTCCGCGAGGTCGGGGACCCAGGCCCGCGCGGCGGGCGCCACCAGCATCTGGCCGAGGGTGAGGAGGACGACGAACCCCGTGGCGGGCAGCAGCCCCGTCGTCCCCGTCGCCCCGTGGGGCGCCGCCAGGGCGACGGTGCCGAACCCGGCGGAGATCAGCGCCAGTCCGGCCGCCATGGACCGGCGCAGCGTGAGCCGTTCCCCCGCCCACCGGGTGACCGGCAGCTGCGCGGTCACCACCAGCAGGGACGACAGCGCGAACATCCAGGCCAGCGGTGTCTGGGAGCCGGTGGCGCGTTCCACCTCGGCGGGCAGGGCGAGGTAGAGCTGGTTGTAGGCGAGGAGGTAGGCGCCGTACGCGGCGCACAGGGCGAGGAAACGCCGGTTGCGCAGCAACGGCCGGACACCGCCGCGCACCCGGACGCGGGCGCGTCCGGGTATGTGCTGGGGCAGCAGCCGGGCGTGGCCCGCGAGGACCAGGACGAAGACGCCGGCTCCGGCCAGGCACACCGCGCGGAAGTCGACCGCCAGCAGCAGCGCGCCGAGCAGGGGTCCGACGAACGCACCGGCCTGCCCGGCGACGGTGAACAGTGCCAGGACGTGCGTCCGGGGGCCCTGGCCCGCCTCCTCCCGGAGCACGGCCTGCCTGGCCACCTCGGACTCGACGGCGGGCGAGAACAGCGCGGCGGCGAACCCGATGAGGAGCACCGCCCCGACGACCGCCCAGGCCCGCTCGGCGTACCCGAGCCATCCGAATCCGGCGATGCGCAGTGCGCAGCCGGCGAGCACCACGGGCCTGGTGCCGTACCGGTCGGCGAGCACACCGCCCACCACGAACAGCCCCTGCTGGCTGAACGTCCGCAGCCCGAGCACGAACCCGACCGTCCCGCCCGCCATCCCGACCGCCCCGCCGAGGTGTTCGGCAAGGAAGGGCAGGACGGCGAAGAAGCCGACGTTGAAGGCGAGTTGCGTGAGGACGAGCAGCCGCAGGAGCGGCGAGAGCCGGGCCCGTTCCCGCGCACCACGCACGATCGTCGGCGCGATCACGTGACACCCACCGACTGGTCCGGCGCGACGGCCGGAACGTCGACGCGAGCCCGAGCCGTGGCAGCCGTACGGCGCCGGGTCCCCCGCGTCCCGCTGCCGGCCGCCGTCACCGCGAGCGCGCCCAGCAGGGCGAGGACGGCGGCGGGGGCGAGGACGGCCCAGGGGGCGCGTTCGGCGTAGGGCTGGTTCTCGGCGAGGAGCAGGCCCCACTCGGGGGACGGCGGCTGGGCGCCGAGGCCGAGGAAGCCGAGGGAGGCCAGCGCGAGGGCGATGCCGGGCAGCCGCAGGAGGGCGTGGCGGGTGACGGACGGCAGGACGGCCGGCAGGAGTTCGCTTCTCAGCAGGTACGTGCGGCCGGCGCCCAGCGCGCGGGTGGCGGTCAGGTGGAGGGTGGCGCGTTCCTGCCGCAGCAGCGCGGAGGTGTGCGCGGCCAGGGGCGCCCAGGCCACGACGGCGACGGCGAGGGCGGGCGTGCCGGCGCCGCCGCCCTGCACGGCGGTGACGAGGAGCGCGGCGAGGACGGGCGGGACGGCGTTGACGGTGTCGACGAGCGGCCCGGACAGCGCGGGCAGGCAGCCGAGCAGGACGCCGGCGAGCCAGGCGAGCGCGCTGACGGCGAGGGCGAGCAGCAGGGTGTCGAGGGCCCCGTGGGCGACCCGCGCGAGGACGTCCCGGCCGAGGGCGTCGGTGCCGAAGGGGTGGGCGAGGGAGGGTGCCCGGAGGCGGGCGGCGGTGTCGAGGGCGAGGGGGTCGCGGGGCAGGCCGAGCATGATGACACCGGAAAGCAGGAGACCGTATGCGACAGGCAGGATTCTGCGGACGGTCGGCTGCTGTGGCGGTGGCGGCCGGTGGAGGCTCTGGAGGGCGCCGTCGCGCAGCGCGGGGCCGGTGAGCCGCCGGGCGGTGAGGCGTACGGCGGCCGTGGTGACGGCGGCGAGGGCGACGAGCAGGAGGGTGCCGGCCTGGAGGACGGGCAGGTCCTGGGCGATGGCGGCCCGGAGGGTGGTACGGCCGAGGCCGGGTATGTCGAAGATCTGTTCCACGGCGACCGAGCCGCCGGTGAGGCCGACGACGAACAGCCCGAGGTTCGGCAGCAGGCCGGGCACGCAGCGGCGCAGCGCCTGGCGGGCCACGGCGCGGCCGGGCAGTCCGCGGGCGGCGGCGGCCAGGGCCCAGGGTTCGGCGAAGGCGCCGGGGAGTTGGTCGTCGAGGAGGCGTCCGAGGACCGCGCCCGCGGGCAGGCCGAGGGCGAGCGCGGGCAGCACCGTCCACTGGGGGCCGTACCAGCCGAGGGCGGGCAGCCAGCCCCACTGCACGCCGACGACGGTGGCGAGCACGGACGCGGTGAGGAACTCGGGCAGCGCGGCGAGCACCGCCGAACCCGAGCCGCCGGCCGGCCGTCCGGCGAGGCGGCGACGTGCACCGAGGCGGAGGGTGCGGGCGCACACGGCGGCGGCCGTGACGAGGGCGACGAGCAGGGCCACCGCCATCAGCAGCAGGGAGACGCCGAGCGCCTCGAGCACCTCGGGCGCGACCGCGGAGCCGGAGATCCACGAGTTTCCGGCGTCCCCGCGCGGCAGTCCGGCGAGCCACCGGCCGAGCAGGCGCAGGGGGCCGTCGTCGAGGCCGAGTTGCGCCCGGATGTCGGCGAGCACCTCGGGGGTGGGGTCACGGTCGGCGGACCGGGTCCTGAGCACCGTGAGCGCCGGGTCGGTGCGCGAGAGCCAGGGCAGCAGCCCGATCCCGCACACCAGCAGCGCGGCCAGTGCGGCGCGCCACAGCAGCGCGCCCGGCCTGCTCCGCCTGCTTCCCCCACTCCCCCTGCTCCCCCTGCTGTTCATGGATCAGCGCCGCGTCCCGGTGCCGACGAGGGTGCGCTCGTAGGGGTCGAGGAGTACGCCGCTCACCCGGGGGCCGACGCCGGTGATGACGCGCTGGTGGACCAGGGGGACGACGGCGTCGGTGCGCAGGATCGCGGCTTCGGCGGCCATGACGGCGTCCTGGCGTTCGGCGGTGTCGGCGGCGCCCTCGGCCTTCGCCACCGCCGCGTCGACGGCCTTGTCGCAGAGCCGGGCGAGGTTGTATCCGCCGCCGCAGGTGTGATCACCGGCGAGGACGGCGACGGGGTCGCCGGTGTCGACGAGGGTGTTGCGGGCGAGCACGAAGGCGTCGAACTTGCCGGCGAGGGCGGCGCTCTCCAGCCGCGAGTACTCGCCCACCGTCAGCTTCACCGTGAACCCGGCCTTCTCCAGCTGCTGCTTCAGCACCTGTGCGACTTCGGGCAGTTCGGGCCGGTTGTCGTAGGTGGCGAGGGTGATGGAGGTACCGGCGGGCTTGCCGGGACGGGTGGCCCCGGTGGGGGGTACGCGCTTGCTCGCGGCCCAGGTGACGGCGGGGCCGTAGATGCCGGTGCCGGCGTCGGCGTGGCCTTCGTAGACGTTCTTCGCGAGGACGGAGGTGTCGACGGCCGCGCGTGCGGCGGCGCGCAGCGACGTGTCCTCGAAGGCGCCGGACCGGGCGTTGAGGAGGAGGCTCGTGGTGCGGGTGGTGGCGGTCTCGCGGCGGGTGTCGGTGTCGAGGCCGGCGGCCTGGGCGACGGGGATCGCCTCGGCGACGTCGATCTGGCCGGTGCGCAGGGCATTGGCGCGGGCGGTGCCGTCGGCGATGAAGCGGGCGTCGATACCGGAGGCCTGGGCGCGGCCGCCCCAGTAGTCGTCGAAGCGGTCGAGCCGGGCGCTGGTGCCGCCCTCGACGTCGGTGAGTTCGAAGGGGCCGGTGGCGGTGCCGGCCGGGTCGGCCGCGCCCTCGGCGTCGTACGCCTTCGGGGAGAGGATCGCCAGGCTGGGGCTGGACAGGCGCAGCGGGAGGACGGGGTCGGGTGCTTTCGTGGTGACGCGGACGGCGCCCGCGCCCGCGACCTCGGTATCGGCCTCGGCGGTGAGGGTCACGCCGGAGAGGGCGGCCGGGGCGGGCCTGGCCTTGACGGCGTGGGCGAGGGAGGCGGCGACGGCGGCCGGGGTGACGTCGGTGCCGTCCTGGAAGGCGGCCTCGCGCAGGGTGAACAGCCAGGTGCGGTCGTTCTCGCGCCGCCAGGACGCGGCGAGCGCGGGGGCGGCGGCCCCGTTGGCGTCGAGAGCGGTGAGCCCTTCGGTGACGCCGAGCCGGCTGAGGATCGTGGCGTCGGCGCCGTAGGGGGAGAGGTTCTCGGCGGGCGGGAAGGCGAGGGCGACGCGCAGCCGGGAGCCGTCCTTCGCGTCGGCGGTGCCGCCGCCCCCGCCACCGCCGGAGGCGAAGCATCCGGCGAGCAGGGGGGACAGCAGCGGGGGGAGCAGGAGGGCGGCGAGAAGCCGCGGACGGCTGGGGAAGCGCATGGGTTACCGGCCTGTGAGGTGGGGGGTGCGGACGTGCGCGTGCAGGGGAATGTCGAAGTGCACGATGCCCTGGCCGCCGTGGGCGTCCTGACGCTCGTCGTGCACGACGTTGCCGAGTGACCGCCAGAAGGCTTCGGCGCCTTCGACGGACGGGTCCGTGTGCAGGTAGACGGCCCGGTACCCGCCGTCGGCGGCGGCGAAGGCGAGCAGTTCGGCGACCAGTTGCCGGGCGAGGCCGCGACGCCGGTGTCCGGGGCGGACGTAGACGCGGCGCAGTTGGGCGGTCGTGCCCGAGGGGTAGCGCTCGGCGACGTGGCGGGGGTTCGGCGGGTGCAGGGGCCCGCGGGAATCGAGCGCGCCGGTGCCGACGACGTGTCCCTCGCCGTCGACGGCGACCAGCAGCGTGTGCCGGGCGGGCACCAGGTAGGCGGCGGCCGGGTCGACGATGTCCCCGTGCCAGCGGGGCACGTAGCCGGTGCCGAAGTCGCGGTAGACGGTGTCGAGCATGACGGCTCGGGCACCGTCGAGGTCGTCGGGGCCCGCGGGCCTCACGCAGTACTCATGCACTTGCACATCATATGCATTAAGCCGAGCGCCTTGATCCGTAAGGGCACCCAGAGCACCCGAGGCGCACCCCCGGCCCGTCCGCCCGCCCCGCCCGCCCCGTCCGGCTCGTTCGCCTTCCCGGCTACTCCACTCCGGTCGCGTCGACGAGTCGGACGAGGTCTCTGCGTCCGTATCCGAGCAGGCGGGCGCGGTGAACGGCCGTCAGCACCAGGTGCGCGACGATCGTGCCGGGGTGCCCGTCCCGGTCGTCACCGAGCCACTCCTGCGGTTTCTCCACGCCCAGGCTGTTCATCACCAGCCCGTGCGCGCGGCGGATCTCCGCGACGGTCCCCGCGACCGCGTCCAGGAGCGTGCGCCCCGGACGCTCGCACTCCAGGGTGAAGCAGCCCCGGTCGGCCGGCACGCACCCCTGGGGCGGACGCGCCCGCAGGTCCGCGTACCGCTCGTCCGCGAAACCGGCGGCCTCGAACTCCTCGTGCACCAGGGAGAACCGGTGGAAGCCGGGCGGAACCGGAGGCGGAGGCGGCGTGTACTCCCACCCGGCGTCCTCGTACAACCGCCGCTTGACCTCTTCCGCGTCGACATGGGTCACGGTGAGACCCGACCCCTCGTTCCGACCGGTGGTCGTACCGTCCGGGTTGCGGTGGAAGACCAGACTCATGTGTGCTCCCGTTCGTCAGCCGTCAGTGACGGATGCGCCGCACGCGATGAACGCGACGAACGCGCCCGAGATGTCCTCGTCGCTGGATCAAACGGGCCGACGCCCCGAAGCGTCCCCGCGCCGGAAAGCATCACCCGAACGTGTGGCCGGAGCGTGAGGATGCCGGTGGCTTCTCCGAGTGGGTCCGGCTCACGGACCGACGGTGTCCTTCGCCAGGGGCGAGTCGCTTCTTCGCCCGCCCCGTCTCGTCGGAGATCAGGACTCCGCCGCCGTAGCAGAGTGCGCGGCTCCCGAGGCTCGTGCACGACATCGGGGTGCGTGGTGAGTCACGAACCATCAGGAAACGACCTCCGGGAACAGGTCTCCCGGGGCCTTCATCCCTTGGTGGCTCCGGCCGCGATGCCGCGGATCATGGAACTCTGCAGACAGAAGTAGACGGTGAGGCTGGGGACCAGGGCGATGAGCGCTCCGGCCAGCAGCGCTCCGGGCCCGACGACGGGGTCAGTGCGCATGACGGAGAGGGCGACGGTCAGCGTGTAGTCGCCGGGGTCGTTGGCGACGATCAGCGGGAGGAGGTACTGGTCCCAGATCATGAGAAAGCCGAAGATGCCCACGACGCCGAGCGCGGGGCGGCACAGGGGGAGCACGATCTGCCACAGCATCCGCACTTCACCCACGCCGTCGAGACGGGCGGCTTCCTCTATCTCGGTGGGAATCTCCCGCATGAACTCCGTCATGACGAGGATGGAGAATCCCCAGATGCCGACCGGCAGCATGACACCGAGCAGGGTGCCCTTGAGGCTGACGTGCAGCAGGGGCAGGTCGCCGATCACCAGGGAGAGAGGGACGGCGATGACCTCCTCGGGAAGCATCATGGTGAGCAGGAACAGAGACATCACCAGGGCCTGGCCCCGGAAGCGGCGCCGGGCCAGCGCGTAGGCGGCGAACACCGAGACGGTCATCTGGAGCAGGAGCCCTCCTCCGGCGATGACCAGGGAGTTGAGGAAGTAGCCCCAGATGTTGTGGCTGCCCGCGATCTCGAAGTTCTGGAGGGTGGCGTGGCCGGGGAACAGCGACAGTGACGTGGTGCGCGCGTCGGCGTCGAAGGCTCCGCTCAGGATCGTGACGAACGGTGCGGCGAACACGAACAGGGCGAGGGCGCACAGGATGACGCGCAGGACCAGCGCGGGGCCGAGCCGCGGGCTCCAGCCGAGTGCGGTGTCGAAACGACCGTGGTCGGCGGGGGCCCGGACGGGGCGGGTGTGCCGGACGGTGGCGTGGGAGAGGCTCATCGATCGGCCTTTCGGCGCAGGAGGTTGAGACCGAGGGTCAGCAGCAGGGTCACCGAGAGGAGCAGCACGGAGGCGGCCGAGGCGACACCGAGGTCGTTGCGTTCGAAGCCGAGGGAGAACACGCGTGTCATCCATACCTCGGTGGATCCGGCGGGGCCGCCGCCGGTGAGGACGTACACCTCGGTGAAGGTCCGCAGGCTGCGGACGGCCGCGAGGGTCAGGACGATGGTCATGGCGGGCCGGAGCGCCGGCAGGGTGATGTGCCGGAGCCGCTGCAACGTCGACGCTCCGTCGATGGCGGCCGCCTCGTACAGGGCCCGGTCGACTCCCGCCAGGCCGGCGAGGAGGATGACCATGTTGTAGGGGGCGCCCATCCAGGTGCCGACGGCCATGACCGACCACAGTGCGCTGTCGGGGCTGTCGAGAAAGGGCAGCGGGCCGATCCCGAATATGCCGAGGACGCTGTTGACGAAGCCGTCGGCGGTCGGTGAGTACAGCAGGCGCCAGATCTCGCCGACGACTGCGGTGGCGGTGACGACGGGCAGGAAGACGGCTGAGCGCAGGAACCACAGGGTGCGGCTCTGGCCTTCCAGCAGGAGCGCGAGCAGGAAGCCGACGACGATGGCGCCGAACGTCTGGCCGATGCCCAGGAGCAGGGTGTGCCCGATCGCCTCCCGGAACCGGTCGTCCTCCAGGACCTTGCGGTAGTTGTCGGTTCCGACCCACTGGTCTCCCAGGAAGGGCTGGACGTCGTAGAGACTCATCCTGATGCCCTTGAGCATGGGGATGAACTTGAAGACGAGGGCGAGCAGCAGGGCGGGGGCGAGGAAGGCCCACGGCAGCCAGCCGCGCCGCGGGGAACGCCGGGGAGGGGCGAGGGCCGGCAGGTGGAGCCGGGGCCCCTTCCCCGTCCGCCGGCGCTGCACGACCGGTGCCGTCACGTGAGGTCCTGGGCTTCGAGCTCGGCGGTGATGTCCTTGTCGAGTTGCTTGAGCCCGGAGGCGATGTTGTCGCCACCGCAGTCGGCGAGGATCCTGTTGAGGCCCTCCGCCGCGGTCTGCTTCACCGCGGTGAAGTCGATGTCGACCGGGAAGCCGCGCGAGTCGTCGTCGTACTGCTGCTGCACGGTCTGCCACCGGGTGTCGCCCCGTGCCTCGGCGGCGCTGAGGGAGGTGTTGACCGGGATGCGCACCACGGGCTGGGTGGTGCTCTGCATGGCGATCTTCTGCGCTTCGGGGGTGATGAGGAACTCGGCGAGCTTCTTCTGGGCGTCGGTCTTCTTGGAGCCCGCGCCGAAGTAGATGTTCTCGCCCTCGGCCAAAGTGGTACTGCCGGCGGGTCCCTTGGGCGTGGGAATGATCTCGTACTTGTCCTTGCCGAGCTGCTGGTCGAAGCCGGACATCATGTAGGGGCCGGTGAGGTAGATACCGGCGGAACCCTGGCCGAAGTGGGGTGCGTTGGACGTGGTGGAGGTAAGGGCGCCGGGCTGCACGTTGCCCTTGGTGCAGAACTGCGTCTTGATCCAGCCGACGGCCTTCGCGGTACCCGGTGAGTCGATGACGGACTCGTAGGTTCCCTCACCGGTCTTCTCGACGAGGTCTCCACCGCCCTGCCAGATGTAGGAGGCGGCCCACCAGGCGAGGTACCCGCGCTCGGTGGAACCGGGGACGACCATTCCGTAGGTGTCGTCCTTGCCGTTGCCGTCGGGGTCCCGGGTCGCGAAGGCGATGGCGGTCTTCGTCATCTCGTCCCAGGTGGTGGGAGCTTGGAGGCCGAGCTTTTGCAACCAGTCCTTGCGGATGTAGGTGTTGAAGGCCTGACGGGAAAAGGGGACTCCGTAGGTCTTTCCGTCGATGCCCCTGGCGTAGTTCCAGTTGGCGGCGGAGATGCTGCTGCCGCCGGCGATGGACTCGGGGTCGATGGGGGCGAGCAGGCCCTGGGACTGGTAAGTGCCGAGTGAGGAGGCGTCGTTGATGAGGACGTCGGGCAGGTCCTTGGAGGCGGCGCGGCTCTGGAGCTGCTTGTCGAACTCGAGCACCGGCTGGTAGTCGACCTTTATCCCGGTCTTCGCGGTGAAGGCGGCGAAGACCTTCTTGTACGTGGCGGCGGGCTCGGGCGCGCTGCGGGTCCACACTTCGAGGGGCGCGTCGGTGGCGGACGAGCCCTCGCCGCCGGCACCGCAAGCGGTGCCGGCGGCGAGCAGGCCCGAGAGGGCGAGAATGCTGAGGGGCACACGGGAAGAGGCAGCGCGCACGACTACTCCGTCCATATACATGAATCGTTTCACGTCTGTGAACGATGAGCGCACTTTAAGCCACCCGTCGACCGCAGAGTCAATAACCGTGCGCGAATTGTTCTGGCGTGTTGACAACGTTGTCCCGGTGCGATGATGATGCCCCCTCAGCAGGCGCTTCCGCATGAAGCAAACCCGCGAAGAGCACGTCAGCAAGTGAAAGACAAGCGGCCCGTGACAGGCTGTCCGAGCCGGCAGGAGCCGACTCCACTACCAGCTCGATGTTCATGTACATGAACATCGCGGCAGGTCTGGCATCTCCTGCCCTGCCGTACGCCGCCGACTTCCGCCCGGTGACGGCGCATGCCCCCACCCCGCACGTCACCGAGGCCTCGACCGAAGGGATCTCGCACACCTCATGTGGAAGCGATCCGGACCACATCCTCGTCTCACAGCACAACCGCCGGCCCATCCGTGGCGGCGCGGTGGGCTCGCACCGCTGCTCGCCCGACTGCTCGCCGCCCTGCTCGTGGCCGTTGCGTCGGTCGTGGCTGTGCCCGGCGCCTCACAGGCCGCCGCCGCGGCCGTGCAGGTCTACCCCGTCCCCTCGATCTACGAGGCCTCCGCCGACTACACGCTCACCGTCAACGGGCAGCACGTGCCGGTGACGCGGTACCCGGGCTACGACATAGCCCAGTTCGCCATCGGTGCGGGCCAGGCAGACCTGGCGCTCACGAAAACCAACAACACCGACATCGGCGCGTATGCCATCAGCCCGGTCAAGCTGGGCATCACCGGCAGCGTCAGCGGTCCCACGCTGAGGTTCAGCGTGCGCAAGGACGCCTACCTGATCGTCCGGCTCGACGGCCGGCCCAAGTTGGTCATCGCGATCGACCCCGCCGAGACCGACCGCCCCGCTTCCTCGGGCGCCGGGGTGTTCAACGTGCGCAGCGCCCCCTACGGGGCCCAACCCGGTACCGCATACTCCACCACCGCCTTCCAGACGGCGCTGAACGACGCGGCCGCCTGGGGCTCGGCGCACGGCACCCAGGGAACCGTGTACGTGCCGGCCGGGGTCTACACCCTGGGCAGCCTCTACCTGCGCAGTGACCTCGCCCTGTACCTGGAGCCCGGTGCGGTCCTGCGCTACACGGGCGAACGCGACCACTACGACGTCCACTGGCACAAGGACTCCCAGCAGCGGGACGTGACCTGGTTCCTCTCCACCCGCTACTCGTCGAAGAACATCTCGGTCCACGGGCGAGGCGTCATCGACGGCAACGGCAAGGCGGCCCTGGCCCCGGGCAACCTCGGGGTGAACCTGCTGACACCCGTCTACACCACGAACTTCCGCGTCGACGGCATCACCTTCCGGGAGTCGAGCAGTTGGGCCGTCATGCCCATCCGGTCCACCGACATGCGGTTCACGAACATCAAGATTTTCAACCGCTTCGACATGGGCGAGAACGACGGCATCGACGTCATGGAGTCCGGCAACGTGCGGGTCACCCACGCCATCGGCATCGGGCTGGACGACCCCTTCAGCACCAAGACCTGGAACAGCGACGTCGACCTCTTCCGCAAGGTCCCGGGGAGCCCGCGACCGCTGTCGGACGTCGTGTTCGACGACCTCGTCTCCTGGACGTACTGCTACGGGGTCAAGGTCGGCCAGGGCGTGATCCAGAATCAGGACGGCGTCACCTTCAGGAACGTCGTCGTCCACGACGCGGCGGTGGGTATCGGCGTCCACCACAAGTACGGCTCCGCCGCGGCCAGGAACATACGGTTCGAGAACGTCGACATCGAGAACCTCAGCTTCAGCAACGACAGCAACCGCACGTGGCTCGCGCTGTGGACGGGCAGCACTCTGGGGGTGGGGCCGGTCACCGGCGTGGCACTGTCGGACATCCGGGTGCGCAGCGCGGGCACGACGGCCGCCCGCGTCAACGGCCAGCCGGGCGCGCCCATCAGTGACGTCACGCTGCACAACGTGGTGATGCCCGGCAGCACCGCACCGGCCACGACACTGGCTCAGATGAACCTCACGAACCTCTCCGACTACAGCAACCTCACGGTTCTGCCGTGATTTCCCGGCCGGTCCGGACCACGGCCGTGGTCCGGACCGGCCGGGGAGTCAAACCGCCGGGACGGCACCGGCAGGCGCCGTCCCGGCACGCCGCTGCGGGACGGCGTCGGCGGCACGTACGGCGCGCAGGGTCTCGTCCAGCGGCGGACGCGGCACGTAGTGGCCGAAGGTGTCGTTGGCGAAGAAGGAGACGCCATCGATGTGCGCCGCCTGCCGGCGCAGCACCTCGCGCTGGTAGAGGTAGGAACGCCGGTCGTCGAGATGGGTGCGGTACCAGTACCAGGGGTCGACGAAGTCCAGGCCGAACAGCGTCCGCGGTCCGGGTCCGGGTCCGGGGCCGAGGGCCGCCTTGCTGAGCAGGTTCGGCACTATTTCGGTGCGTTCGACGAGCACGGCGAAGGTGGACACCAGGACCGCGTCGAGAGCGGTGTAGCAGGCGTCGGTCATCCCCCAGACGCTCCGTTCCACGTCGGCACGCCAGTAGGTGTCCATCCAGTACACGAGCCGGTGGCCCATGTGCTCGCGCATCCGCAGGAAGAACCGCTCGATCCCCGCGGCGCGTTCCGTCGTGAGCTCCGGCGCGTTGTCCGGGTGCCAGAACCCGATGAGGCCGAACTGGTTGCCCAGCATGACGCCGTCCAGCCCGAAGTCCTCGACGAAGGCCGCCGTCTGGGCCGCGACGAAGTCGCCGGCCGGCGTTCCCCCGGGCACGCCCCGCGGGAAGGCGCGGTAGGGACGGTCGTCCGCGGCCAGAGGCAGGGTGACGTCGATGACTCCCGGCACCATGTGACCTCCCGCGTCGGCCGCCGCGGCCGAGACCTCGGGGTGCCGGAGCGTCTTCCACTCGCTGCGGCAGAACTCGGGTCCGGGTTCGAGGTACTCCAGGAGCGTCAGTCGGATGCCGTTCCGTTGCGCGGCCCGGCGCAGGGCCCGGTAGACGGCGGCGAGGCGGTGGTAGTCCAGCGGCTGTTCGGACAGGGTGAACATGGGCCCCGCCGAGTACGGGTTGTACGACCGCTCCCCGCCTTCGCGGACGCGGGTGAGCCAGTCGGCGTTGTGCCGCCGGGCGAGGGCCGCGGGCCCCTTGCCGCCGGTGTCGGCGGCGTAGCAGTTGTAGCGGGCCCAGTCGAACTCCTCGTCCCGGCGCCCCGTGTAGTTGAGGATGTGGTCCCCGTTTCCCGCGCAGAAGACCACCGTGACGTCACGGTCCGCACACCAGTCCTGGTGGTGGGTGAAGAAGGCGTCGATGCCGGGTTCGGGGTCGTCGAGGTCGTCGAAGACCTTGGGTGTGAGCCAGAGGCAGGCTTCGAGACGTGGACGGGTTTCGGGCACGGAGAGTCCTTTCGGCCGCTTGCGACGGCCTGTTCACGACGGTGGTGCCGCGGCACCTCACCAGCGGGGCAGTGTCGGGTCGTAGTCCGGTACGACACGGCGCAGGTAGCCGGTGTCGTCGCGGCGTTCACGGCCCGAGTCCAGGTACGCGCGGTGGAGCCGGGCGAGTGCGTCCTCGTCGAGTTCGACGCCCAGGCCGGGCCCGCGGGGCACCGGAACGCTTCCGTCAACGAAACGGAGCGCTCCGGGCCGGACCACGTCGTCCTGTGCGTTCCAGGGGTAGTGGGTGTCGCAGGCGTAGGTGAGTTCGGGGACGGCAGCGGCCAGGTGCACCATCGCGGCGAGGCTGATGCCGAGGTGCGAGTTGGAGTGCATCGACAGGCCGATGCCGAACGCCTGGCACAGCAGGGCCAGATCGCGGCTGCGGCGCAGTCCGCCCCACAAGTGGTGGTCGAGCAGCAGCACCTGTACCGCGTCCTGCCGGACGGCGGGAGGGACGTGCGACAGGTTGGAGACGACCATGTTGGTCGCGAGCGGCACGGGGGAGGAACGGGCCACCTCGGCCATGCCCTCGATGCCCGGGGTCGGATCCTCCAGGTACTCCAGGACATCGGCGAGCTCGCACGCCACGCGTTGCGCCGTGGGGACGGTCCAGGCCGCGTTCGGATCGATGCGCAGAGGCAGGCCGGGGAAGGCGTCCGCCAGGGCCCTCACCGCGTCGATCTCCTCCTCGGGCCGGAGGACACCGCCCTTGAGCTTGAGGGAGCCGAAGCCGTACCGGCCGATCATCCGGCGCGCCTGGGTGACGATGCCGTCGGGGTCCAGTGCGGGTCCCCACTCGTCGGACTGGGCTGGGTGCCCGTCCAGTGCCGGGTGCCCGTCCCACTTGTAGAAGAGGTATCCGCTGAACGGTACGGCGTCGCGCACGGCTCCGCCGAGGAGGTCGCTCACGGGCCGGCCGACGAGTTTGCCCTGCGCGTCCAGTGCGGCCACTTCGAGGGGGGCCCAGGCCGAGTCGCGTTCTTCCTCCCGGAGCGTGGTGTCGCGCAACGCGTCGTGAACGGCTCGCCGGGCCTCGGTGGTGGCGAACACGTCGAGGCCCGCGACCGCCCGTGCCGCGACGCGCAGCCGATCGGTCTCCGCCCGTCCTCCCGGGCATTCGCCCAGCCCCACGATGCCGTTCTCCAGCTTCAGCTGGACGACGCAGCGCAGCGCGAGGGGCTCGTGCACGCCGGTGCTGTTCAGCAGCGGCGGGTCCCTGAGGGCGATGGGAGTGACCACGACGTCGACGATCTTCAAAGAAAGCTCCCGTGTAGGCCCGAGCACTTCCGACGGCAACGTCGTCCGTTCGTCCACGGAGGCCGCGTCAGAGCCGAGCAGGACAGACGTTGTTCATGTATATGAACATTGTTCATGTCAAGGAATATGTGGGCGACACGTTAAGAAGGAATGCGATCTCCCGTCAAGAGTGATTCGCCGGCGCCGCACGGTGAGTCCCCGTGCGGCGCCGGGACGGGCTCGGGCCGGGAGCGACCGGCCGGTTCGGCCGGCGGAGCCGGGTCGGCCCGGCGCCCGTTCCACGCCGGCGACAAGAGCCGGGCAGGTTCCCGACAAGAGCCGGGCAAGTTCCCGGCAAGACCGGGCCCTCGCCGTACGGCAGGCAGACTTCGGCGATGCCGCAGGCATTCCCGGCCGAGCCGACGGAGGCCGCGACGCCGGCCGCGTGCAGGTGCCCGGCGAGTGTGAACGACGCGTACCGCGAGCCCGCACCGGAGTGACGCATCGGCTCCCCGGGGGTGGCGGGCCGTTGATCCACGCCTCGACGGCGGCCTGGCCGTGCGCCCCTCCACGCACCGCGGGCCGCGCCCCCGCACCCGTGACGCCCGACGCAGGCCACGCCCGCTTCGAACGGCCCGTTCAGCCGACCCTCTTCCACTCCTGGCACTGATCGACCTGAAGCACTCCCCCTTGCCGGGGGTCACCCGCCCCGACCCCTCCAGGTCGTTGTCGGCGATGATCGATACGATACCGAAAGCATTGTCAAACAAATATACGGGTTTGACGGGTGCTGTATTTTGTTTACGTCCCCAGCCGACAGCCAGAGAGCCGGAGCTCCCCCATGCCCCAGTCCTCCGCCCAGGTGACCGCCGCCGAGATCTCCCGCATCGCGGGGGTCACGCGCGCCACGGTCAGCAACTGGCGCCGTCGGCATGACGACTTCCCCGCCCCGTCCGGCGGCACGGACAGCAGCCCGCTGTACGACCTGGAGTCGGTGCGCTCGTGGCTCGCCTCGCGCGGCCACGCCTCGGCGGCTAGCCCGTCGGAGGAGCTGCGGACGACTCTCCGCCTGCACGCGCAGGGCGGCGGGGGCACATCGGACTTCCTGCTCCTCGTCCTCGCGGCGGCGGGCCTCTCACCGGAGGAGCTGACGGCCGCCGCGCAGTCGCCGGACGCGGACCTCGTCTCCCGCGCCGGGCGCGATGTGGCCACCGCGGCCGACGCCGTGCCGGCCGCGGACGCCGTCCGTTTCGAGGCGGACGACGCGGCGGTGCTGCGCGCGCTGTACACGTGCGTACGCGACGAGGGCGGGCAGGCCGCGCTGGGCGTGCTCGCGGAGCGGGAGTTGGAGGACAGCGCCGCCTCCGGTGCGTACCGGACCCCCGCGCAGCTCGCGGACCTCATCGCGCACCTGGTCCCCGGTTCCCCGGCCCGCGTCCTCGACCCGGCCTGCGGCAGCGGCACCCTCCTGGCGGCCGCCGCCCGCCGGGGTGCACGCGAGCTGTACGGCCAGGACACGCTCCCCGTGCAGGCCCGGCGCAGCGCGGTGAGCCTGATGCTGACGGCTCCGGAGGCCACGGTCACCGTGCGCGCCGCCGACAGCCTGCGCGCGGACGCCTTCCCCGGCCTGGTCGCCGACGCGGTGCTGTGCAACCCGCCGTTCGGCGTCCGCGACTGGGGTCACGACGAGCTGGCGTACGACCCCCGCTGGGCGTACGGCGTCCCGCCGCGCGCGGAGTCGGAGCTGGCGTGGGTGCAGCACGCGCTCGCCCACCTGACGCCCGGCGGTCACGCGGTCCTGATCCTGCCGCCGGCCGTGGCGGGCCGTGCGTCGGGCCGTCGTGTGCGGGCGGAGCTGGTACGGAACGGAGCCCTGCGGGCCGTGATCGCCCTGCCGGCCGGCGCGTCGGTGCCGCTGCACGTCGGTCTCCAGGTCTGGGTGCTGCAACGGCCCGAGCCGGGCGGCCCGGAGCGCAGGTCGGTGCTGTTCGTGGACGCGGCGGAAGCGCCGCCGGGCCCGGGAGGCGGCGGCACGGCCGGGGCCGGCCGCGCGCGGGGCGGCGGGAGCCGGTCCGCCTCCCTGGACTGGGACGGGCTCACGGCGCGGGTCCTCGGGGCGTGGCGGGCGTTCGCGGAGAGCCCGGACAGGTTCGAGGGCGAGCCCGGTGTCGCGCACGCGGTCGGTGTGCTGGACCTGCTGGACGACGTGGTGGACCTGACCCCGGCGCGTCTCGTACGGGCGTCGCGGGCCGAGGTCGATCCGGCGGAACTGGCGGCGGAGGCCGACGCGACGCGACGCGACCTCGTCGAGGCCGCGAAGTCCCTCGCACGGGTGGCCGGTCACGGGGAGTGGGGCAGCGCGGGCGCCGCGGCCCGCGAGTGGCGGACGGCGACGGCGGCCGACCTCTCGCGCGGCGGGGCGCTCACCCTGCTGCGGACGGTGCCGGAGGGCGCGCGGGGCACCCGCGCGGAGGGCGGGGACGGGGAGGGCGGCGGGGCCGGGGCCGCCCGCGCGGTCCTCACCGGCTCCGACATCGCGCACGGTTGCGGCCCCACGGGCGACCCGGCGGAGCTGCGCGGCGCCGTCCCGCCGCCGATCGCCGTCGGGGACGTCCTCGTACGGGCGGTCGCGGGCGGGGACGGCCCGATGGCGCGGGTCGCGGGCGAGGAGGACGCCGGGGCGCTGCCCGGCCCGCACGTCCACCTCTTCCGGCCGGACCCGGCCCGCCTGGACGCCTGGTTCCTCGCCGGGTTCCTGGGCGCGGAGGAGAACATCGCGGGCGCGTCGACCGGCAGCACGGTCCTGACGGTCAGCCCCGGCCGGCTGCGCGTGCCGCTGCTGCCGCTGGAGGAGCAGCGGCGGTACGGGGAGGCGTTCCGGCACGTGCACGAGCTGCGGGCCGAGGCCCGGCGGGCGACGCGGCTGGCGGAGGGGACGGCGCGACTGCTGGCGGGCGGGCTGACCGGGGGGCAACTGCTTCCGGAGCGGGACGGGGCGCCGCGAACACCGGGTGGCGGTTCGTCCTGGTGACCTCCGTGGCTTCCGCGCCCGGCGGGGTCGACGCCTCCGTCGGGCGATCCCCGTCCCCGGCCCCCACCGCATCCACTACCGTGTCTCAGGCGCGCATCGCGGCTGATCAGACGCTCGCCATGATCGAATCTCGAGGACACACGTGCAGATCACGCCCCTGCATCCGGAGGACCCGCTCTCGCTGGGCGACTTCGACCTTCTCGGCCGGATCGGCCAGGGAGGCATGGGTCAGGTCTTCCTGGGGAGTCGCTCGGCGGTGAGCCCGCCGCGGTGAAGGTGATCAAGCCGTCGGTCGTGGACTCCGAGTCCCGTCGGCGGTTCGCGCAGGAGATCGAGATCCTCAAGACGATCCGGGGTCCGCGCCTCGCGGCGTTCCTGGGAGCCGACGCGGAGGCGGAACAGCCGTGGCCGGCCACCGAGTACGTGGACGGCCCGGACCTCGCCCGGCACGTCAAGACGCACGGCCCGCTGCCGGCCGTCCTGACGGCGGCGCTCGGCGCGGTCCTCGCCGAGGCGTTGTCGGCCGTGCACACGCAGGGCCTGCTCCACCGCGACCTCAAGCCGGCCAACGTCCTGCTCGGCCCGAACGGCCCGAAGATCATCGACTTCGGTCTGGCCGCCTTCGCCGAGTCGACCGTCTCCCTCACGGCCCCCCACCAGGTGGTCGGCACTCCGATCTGCATGGCTCCCGAGCAGGCCGCCACCGCGAGGCCGAGATGCGCGCCGCGAACGCGCACTTCCAAGCTCGCTTGGACAAGGAGATCGCCGCCGGCCGCTGGGCTCCGCCGGGGAGCCGCGAAGCCTGAGCACCGCTCCTCACAGCGAAGGTGGGCGCTTCCTTGAGAGAAGCGCCCACCTCGTAAGCCGTCGTACGCCTCCGTTCAACCGGCCATGGACGGCCGACTCAGGGCAGCAACAAGCTCACATCGCCACAAGCAACGCCGACCACGCCTCCGAGCCAACCTTCAGTGCAGGCCCGTCCTGCGCTACCTGCTTCGAGTCACGCACGTATACAGCGGTAGCCTCCACAGCAACCTCAACGCACTCGCCGCCCGCGCCGCTGCTGTAGCTACTCGTGAACCAGCGCAGTTCCGAGCGAGGCTGGAGGCTCGCGTCTTCCGTGTTCATAGGTCTCCCAACAGCTTCTGAACAAATGCCAGTGACTCCGAGGGCGTGAGGCCCTGGGCTCGCAGGGTGCCGTACCGCTCCTCGAAGCCCCGGACCACCGGCCGCTCACTGTAGAGGTGGCTGTGTTCGTTCACCTCCACGTAGGCGATCCTCTGTGCCTTGCTCGTTTCCATCAAGGTGAACGGACCGCCCATCCCGGCATGTTGGCGCCGATCGGTCGGCATGACCTGGATCTCGACGTTGCGCTGCTGGCCGTAGAGGAGGATCTGCTCCAACTGAGCCCGCATCACCGCACTCCCGCCCAACGGCCGCCGCAGCGTGCTCTCCTCGATGACGAAGCTGATCGTCGGCATGGACCTGCGGGAGAACACTTCCTGGCGAGCCAGCCGGGCGGCTACGCGCTGGTTCACGGTCTCCTCGTCCAGAAGGGGGCGCCACATCTCGAACACCACCCGCGCGTACTCCTCGACCTGCAACAGCCCCGGCACGGCCTGGTTGGCGTACACATGCAGCTCGACCGCCCCCGCCTCCAGCTTCGCCGCGTCCCGGAAGAACGCCGGGTACCGCGCCCGCGCCACCTCCTCCTTCATCACCGCCAGCAGCCCGCCGGCCTCCAGCACCGCGTCCGCCCGCTCGATGAACTCCGGCCTGGGGATGCGCCGCCCCAGCTCCACCGACGCCACCATGTCCTCGCCGTACCCGAGCCTCGCGCCCAGCTCCGCCCGTGTCAGCCCCCGACTGGTCCGCAGCAGCTGCAACTGCCGCCCGAAACACCGCAGGATCCCCGTCTCGCCCTCACTGCCGCCCTGAGCCGTCATCGGTGACCTCACCCCGTCCGCCGTACCGAGGCACCCACCCCGCGTCCCGCCGCAGGCACCCCACCGTCACTCACACCTCACCCTAGGGACACGGAACGTGACTTTCGCGCCACTCGGCGCCACTCCCCCCCCGTACCGCGTACCAGCACTCACCCTCCCCACGTACAACACCCGCCTGTACACCCGCGCCCGCACACTTCACCGGCACCCCACGAACACCGTGCCATTACTCAATGAACCGCTCCGGGTTTGCTGGAGGCTCCACCAGCCCGATAGCCAACGGTTGCTGAACCAGCATCTCCCTGCGGTTCGTTGCACTGCTTTGGGGCGGGGTGTCGGCGGTACGATTTGCCTCACCGATGCGAACGGGTTTGCGCACGCGGGATGTTGACCGCGCCCAGGACCCTGTCACGGCACGCCCTGCATCTGTTGAGCTGAAGGACGCCAGGTGGTGACGGAATCTGCACTGGCCGGGTGTGTGCCCTGGGATCACTTCGGCATCACGTGTGTGCGTGGGTCTTCGCTCGACGAGGTGCTGTCGCGCCTGGATGTCGCCGATCAGGCACCGTATCCGCTGTGCACCCCCGAGGAGGCGTTGCAGTGCTTCGGGTGGGACGAGCAGACACCGGCGGTGAGGGTGTGCCGCAGCGGGGAGTGGATCTTTCTTCTCGATGTTGATGCGCACGGCAGGTTGCTGCAGCCGTCGGTGCTCTCCGGCTCGTCCATGGGGACCGAGGCAGTGTCGGTGCGGTACCAGATGGCGGGTACGACCCGGATCGTGCACGCGCGGGACGGGGAGATCATGGCCGACTTCGACGCCTGGGCGGTTCATATGACAACGGGCGCGGATACCTCTCGCATCCGTAGTGCTCTGGCTGACGTCGGCTTCTTCCCCGAGGACGAAGACGACTTCGACGACGATTGGTCCCCGTCTGCGATGGCGTTGGTGGCGCTGGAGCGCGCATTTGGGCTGACGCTTCCCCCGGAGGTGGCCAAGGGTGCCCTTCCGACGGTCAGCCTCCAGCACGTGCGAGGCTGACCGCCCGGCCATCGGTGGCCGCACGAAGGTGACCGGGGCCGAAACGTGAACGGTGACTTCGGTCGCGGCTTGCGGGCCGTTCAGCTACGGGGCATTCAGCGCCCGATGTCGTCCAGCTCGGTCAAGTCCTCATGAGAGAGGGAGAGCCCCGCGCCGGCGATGTTCTCACGCAGGTGCGCTGTCGATGACGTGCCGGGGATGAGCAGGATGTTCGGTGATCGCTGCAGCAGCCAGGCCAGCGCGACGGACATCCGTGTCGCCTTCAACCGAGCGGCGACCGCCGAGAGCGCCGAGGACTGAAGCGGGGTAAAGCCCCCGAGGGGGAAGAAGGGCACGTACGCGACGCCTTCGGCGGCGAGCCGGTCGATGAGCTTGTCGTCGTGGCGGTGGGCGAGGTTGTACATGTTCTGCACGCACACGATCGGCGCGATGCTCTGTGCCTCGGTGACCTGCTCCTCGGTGGCGTTGCTGACCCCGAGGTGGCGGATCAGACCCTGTTGCCGGAGTTCCACGAGCGTCTCGAACGCCTCGGCGAGCGAGCCGGGCTGGGGACCTTCGGCGTTGCCGAGTCGGAGGTTGACCAGGTCGAGTTCGTCGAGCCGCAGGGACTTGAGGTTGTCGTGGACCTGGCGGCGTAGATCTTCGGGTCGCCGGGCCGTGGGCCAGCCACCCTGTTCGTCGCGGGTCGCGCCCACCTTGGTCACGATGTGCAGCGACTCGGGATAGGGGTGCAGTGCCTCGCGGATCAGCTCATTGGTGACGCGCGGCCCGTAGGCGTCGCTGGTGTCGACGTGGGTGATACCGAGGCCGACCGCTTCACGCAGAACGGCCAGGGCACCCTCGCGATCGGTGGGCGGCCCCATGACCCACGGGCCGGCCAGTTGCATGGCGCCGTAGCCGAACCGGGTGACGGTCAGGTCACCCAGAGTCCAGGTGCCGCCGGGAAGAGAGAGGGAGGGTGTGCTCATCCTGTTGCCTTTCGTCGTGCACTCGGGGGGTGGCGCCTGCTGCCTCCCTGCATCAGCATTGGAGAGAAACTTCCTGTCGGGAAGTAGGCACTTTGGAGTGCGTAACCCACCCATCGGTGAGAGGTGCGATCAGTGACGACGACGAAGGCGGCCCAGAAGAGGGCTCAGGCCAAGGTGGAGTACAACGCGTTCCTGGCAGGGTGCCCCAGCCGACAGCTGCTCGACCGAATCTCGGACAAATGGGTCGTCCTGATCCTGTGTGCGCTGGGCGGCGACAACAGCCCTGGCCAGCCCGGTGCAGCACACGCAGACGCTCCGAAGGCGATGCGTTACTCCGAGATCTCTCGTCTTCTGGCCGGGGTCAGCCAGAAGATGCTGACCCAGACGCTACGGTCGCTGGAGCACGATGGCCTGCTCACCCGTACCGTGACGCCGACCGTCCCTGTCACCGTCTCCTACGAGCTGACCGACCTCGGCCTCTCACTCCACCACATGACGCGCGGGCTCAGGAACTGGGCGCAGACACACATGGCCGAGGTCCTCGCAAACCGCGAGAACTACGACGCTCGCACCTCCTGACGACTCACCTCCAACCGTCCAACAGCTCCATGTTCTCGGCACCACACCCTCAACTGAGAAGAGCCGCAAAACAGTCGGCGCGTCGGTCGAAGCGTCGTTGGGTGGGATCGATGCGGACCAAGAGGGCGCGGATCAGGTCCTGGCCGGTGCCGTCATCGCGCCACTTGGTGAAGTGGTACAGCACCGCACCGCGCGGCGGCAGGTCGTGCGGAAGCAGGTCCCACCGGCAGCCGGTGCGGCCCTGACAGAGGAGCGTGTTGACGATCTCCCGCACCCCATAACGGTTCTGGTGACCGCTGACCGAGCGGTGCGCGGCCTTCCATGCGGCGATCACCGGCTCGACAAACGCCCACTGCTCGTCGGCCAGGTCGGTCCTGCAGGGCTTGCGCTCGCTCACGTTGCTCAGCCCAGTACGCCCGAGCCCGCCGACCGGCCGGAATACCGTGCTGCCACACGTCCAGGTGACGGCAAATCGCCTATGCACTTACATACCGCCCTCTCGCACACCCGGCTTCACGGAACCTCCACGATCGAGCTCGGTGCGTATTACAGTCTTCCCCGCGCGACTCGTCATCTTGTGTCGCGCAAGACACAGTTGGGGCGGAATCTTCCGCATGCCCAGAGAACGCCGCCGGGGGGCTTTGTGCAGGAAATGATCATGGGTTCGAACGTGGCCCTGGCGGACCTGAGCGACGACGTCGGTTCGGTGATCGTCAGTCTGAGCTGGGTCAGCCCCACCGGCGAGGGCGACGCGGACGTGTCGGTCCTGCTGCTGGACTCGAACGGCAAGGTGCGCAGCGACGGCGACTTCTACTTCTACAACCATCCGGTGGCCGCCGACGGGAGCGTGCAGCTTCTGGGCAAGACGCCGACGGCGGACGGCAGTGAGGACCGGATCAGTTTCGACCTCACCGCGGTGCCGGCCGGGATCGACCGGATCGTGGTCGCCGCGAGCAGGTACGACGGGGCCCGTTTCGGCGAGTTGGAGGATGTGAGGATCACGCTGGCCGACGCGGCCGGTGAGAGCCTCCTGCGGTTCGCCGTCGATGACGCCGGTTCCGTGTCGGCGGTCATCTTCGGCGAGCTGTACCGGCGGGGCGAGGGATGGAAGTTCCGCGCCGTCGGACAGGGCTACGAGACCGGTCTCGCGGGGCTGGCGTCGGACTTCGGCGTCGACGTCGAGGACGACGCGGCCGCGGAGACGGAAGCGGCGCTCGAGGCCGCCGAAGCCGATGAGCGGGCGGAGGCGACGATCCCGGAACCGGCCGGGGAGCCGGCCGGGGAACCTGCCGGGCAGGCACCTCTGGCGGCCGTTCCCGCTCCTCGCCGGCCGGAGGGCGAGGCCGGTGAGCCGGGGAAGCCGGCCGCTCGTCCTCGCACCGCGAAGAAGAAGGTCGTCCTTCCCAGGACGGCGAAGAAGACCCTGGCGGAGAACGACTCCTGGAGGCAGGCCCGGCTCTTCCCGGTCTCGGTGCTCAAGACCGACCGGGACCGTGAGACGCGCGCGACCTCGGTGCTCCTGGCGGTGATGGCGCAGGTCCCGGAGTTCAGCAGGAGACTGACCGCCGGGTTCGGGGCTCCGGCCGGTCGCATGGAGACGTTCACGGAGGTCTCCCTCCCCCACGGGGAAAGTCCGCGGCGCCCGGACGGAGTGATCCGCGTGGAGCGGGCGGGCAAGCTGTGGACCGCGCTGGTCGAGACGAAGACCAACGGCAACGCGCTCAAGGCCGACCAGGTGCAGGCGTACATGGACATCGCCGCGCGCCGTGGTTACGAGGCCGTGATCACGCTGACGAACGACGTCGCGCTGGAGGGCAGTCCGCTCGTCGACGTCAAGATCGACAAGCGGCGCAAGCACAAAGTGGCCCTCTGGCACCTGTCCTGGGCGGAAGTCGCGTACCAGGCGCAGATGCTGATCAGGCACGAGGGAGTGGGCAACGCGGCACACGCCTGGCTGCTCCAGGAACTGCTGCACTACCTGCAGCACGAGAACTCGGGCTGCCACGGCTTCCAGAACATGGGCCCGGCCTGGGTCCCCGTGCGCAACGGGATCGACGAGGAAACCCTCTGCCAGGGTGACGCACGGGCACTGGAGGTGGTGGAGAGCTGGGAGCGGCTCGTCCGCCAGGTCTGCCTCAGGCTCGGCGGCGAGCTCGGACAGAAGGTCCTCCCCGTTCAGCGCGCCAAACGCGGAACGGATCCCAAGGAACGCCGGAACCGCCTCGCCGACCAGCTCTGCCTCGACGGGCGACTCCAGGCGGAGCTGCGCATCGACGGCACTCCCGGCGTCCTGACCCTCAGCGCCGACCTGCGCACCGGCAAACTCCGCACCGGTATCGACGTACCGGCCCCCGCGCAGGGCTATCCCCTGAGCTGGGCCAAGCGGCTCGTCCGACGCCTGGCCGAGGCACCGGCGGACCTGCACGTCGAAACCCTCGTCGACAGCGAAACCGGAGGCCCGCGCGGAACACTGGAGCGGCTCCGCCCCGAACCGGCGGACCTGCTCCCCAAGGACAACAACACCAGGATCACCGGGTTCCGCCTGTCCCTGCTCAAGAGCATGGGAAGCGGCCGCGGCAATGCCGAGACCGGCTTCATCCGCAGCGTCGACGACGCCGTGCACCGCTTCTACACCGGCGTCGTCGTCCACCTGGACACCCCGACGGCGAGCCGGACACCGTCCAAGGAGCGAGCAGCAGCGGGATGACACCCGGGCGCGGACGGCGGCGACTCCGTCCGCGCCCCTCGCGAGTCGTCCTCTCGCACGGGCCCGCCCTCACCGCGTACAGCCCCCGCCTGTACACCCGCGCCCGCGTGACTCACCACCACTCCAGGAACACCGTGCCGTTGGCCAGTGAACCGTCGGAGATGTCGGTCGCCTCCCCTTCCCCCGAGGTCGACACCGCTCTGAAGTCGGCCTGGTCGCCCCACTGCCCGTACCGGTCGTTGGGGAGGTGGACGGAGGCGATGAACCTCCTGCCGTCCGGCGAGACCAGCAGCCCCTCGGCGACCCACCCGTCGCTCGCGCGGGCCACGGCGACCGTGGCCCCCTCGGCGCGGCCGGTACGGGCGTTCACGGTCCGGAAGACGCCCGACCGGACGCGGCACAGCACCCGGTCGTCGCCGACCCATCCGACGACGCCGACGCACCCGTCGAGCAGGGTGGCGGTGCGGGCCGGCGCCCGGGTGAGCGGTCCCGAGGAGTCCCAGGTGTCGAAGACGTGCCCGAAGATCCTCGGCGCGGTCGCGGTGAGACGCCGGCCGCCGGGGGCGAGGCGCACCGCGTTCGCCTGGACGGCACGCGGGGGCCTGCCCGAGACGGCCAGGGGGAGGTCGTGCCCGGTCGCCGGGCCCTCGTCCGACAGGCGGTGGTCCCCCTCGACCGACCGGGAGCCGATCCTGTGGTCGCCGGCAGGGGTGGTGTACGTGAACCACACGCTGCGTCCGTCGGGCGCCATCACGGCGTTCTGCTCGTCGTCGCCCGCCGCCTCGCCCAGGCGCACGATGTCGTCGAAGTTCGCTTCGGCCTCCACGAAACCGGCGTGGCTGGTCCTGCCGTCGGGGTCCCGGAGCACCACGGCCATGCGCGTGAACGCCAGGTCGAACAGGGCGCGGACCCGGGGGGCCACGTACTCCAGATCGTCCACGGCGTAGGGGGAGGAACTGTCGGGATGCGACCGGCAGAGGTCCACGAGGGGGCTGTTGACCGCCTTGACGTCCGGGTAGTTGCTGAACGCGGCGTCGGTCGGGACGTTGAAGATCCGCCGCTCGCGCACGCGCCACCGCTCGGGGTCCCAGGCCTGCACCTCGACGCCGACGTACCGCGCACCCATGCTGCACGTCGCGGTGACGACGGTGCCCTCGCGGGTGAACGGGCTGTCGGGGAGGGTGTATCCGCGGTTGCCCCGGTAGGGCGCCGAGGGACGCGGCTGCGGCGCCTGCTCCTTCTCGGACGGCGAGGAGTCGCATCCCGGGACGCACAGGACGGCCAGGACGGAGACGAGGACCGCCACCTTGCGCGTCAGAGCATCCCGTGACAATGCTCCTCCTCGGGCTCGTCGTGGCACGACGTCCAGGGCATGGCCCCGAAGATCCAGCTCTGCCGGGGATCCTCCGGCACGGACTCCGTGCGGATGCGGAGCGGCTCACCCTTGTCGTCCTTCAGCTGGACCCACCGGCCTTCCGGCACGTAGTTGTCGTTGTAGTGGAGCTTGAGGCCCCACTCGCACGACTGTCCCGGCGGCGCGATCACCTCGGCCCGGAGCGCGCCCGAGGACTGCCCGCCGCCGACGCCGATGTGGTCGGTGGCGAAGTAGGCCTCGCCCTGGTTCTCGGCGTCGTCGGTCCGCACCGGTTCGTCGGCGCGGGGCGGGAGGTGGAGCCGGATTCCCTGGTAGGGGGCTCCGCCCTGCGGCGGACGGCCGATGACGGCCTGCGCGGTGCTCTTCCTGCACACGAGGTCGGTGACCTTCCAGTCGTTGACGCTCACCTCGTACTGCCGGGTGCTCAGCACCGTCATCTTGACCGTGTCCGAGAACTCCATGCGTCCGCTGGAGGCCTGCTCCTCGGTGTACCGCTTCGGGGCGTGCTCCAGCAGTGGCACGTAGGCGAGCGGACGGCCGCCCAGCGACTTCAGGTAGGAGAAGACGTCCGGGTTGTCGGGGGACGTCATGGTCCGCACCTCGTCGGCGGTCAGCGTCCGGTCGAGCACCATCGCCCATTCGGGGGGCTCGCTGGTCTCGGGCCGCACGGTCACCGTGAAGGGCGGCTGGGAGGCGTCGTACTTCTTGTTGGAGTCGTTCTCCTCGACCACGTTCCGCTCGATCGTGAAATATTCCACCAACGTGTCCCGGAAGACGGCCCCGAAGATCATCATCACCACCACCAGCAAGGTGATGGCCTGCCTGCGCCGGGAGGAACCGGGAGCCAGGCCCAACGCCTCGGCGACGATCGACCAGAAGCCCTCCCGGCGTTCGCCCCCTGTGCCGGGGGTCCGGACGGCGAGGGCGGCGGGGTCGGCGCGGCGGCGGGCGGCGAGGCTCCGGCCGGGGCTCGGGGCGGGGCTCCGGCCGGTGCGGGCGGTGCGGGCGGCTGCGAAGTGCTGCCTCCTGCCGTGGTGTTCCCGGTG
Source organism: Streptomyces sp. NPDC088766 (assembly GCF_044750845.1). Taxonomy (NCBI): domain Bacteria; kingdom Bacillati; phylum Actinomycetota; class Actinomycetes; order Kitasatosporales; family Streptomycetaceae; genus Streptomyces; species Streptomyces sp. NPDC088766. Next base: position 76,748 of record NZ_JBIVKQ010000004.1, read on the forward strand.
GTGTCCGGCCGGGATTCCGGTGTCCCGCCCGATGGCGCGGTCGCCGTCATGCCGTCCCCTCACGACGTGATCGGTGGTTGCCGCCCGGCGTCCGGCACGGAGTCCGTACAGAACCCGCCCCTCCAGAGCGCCGACCGTCCCTCACGACCCACCATAGAGACAAGTGCCGTACCTGTCGCACGAGTTGACGTCTCTCCTCGTACCCCACACAGACGCACCGCCTCACGTACAGCTCCCTCCCGTACAGGTGTCGCTCCTGGTGGCACGCCCGTCACGGCCGCCACGCTGACGGCATGCACAGCCCCTCCTCCCAGCGGCACCGGCCCTCCCCCGGTCCCACGGCCGCCCCCACCGAGCTCGCCCTCTCCTTCACCTCGACCCCGCGGGGCGCCCGCCTGGCCCGGCTGTTCGTCGCGCACTGCCTGGACTCCTGGGGCCATCCCTACGACGGCCACGTCAACGAAACGCTGTCACTCATCACCGCCGAACTGTCCGCCAACGCCGTACGGCACGGACGCGTCCCCGGCCGGGACTTCCACGTCCGGCTGACCGCCGAGGCGGACGGCGGACGGCTGCGCGTGGAGGTCTCCGACACCCGCGCGGAACACCGGCCCGCCGTCACCGCCGCCCCCACGGCCCCCGACGCCGAATCCGAGACCGGCCGCGGCCTCCTCCTCGTCACCGCCCTGGCCGACGACTGGGGCGTCACCGACCGCCGCGGCGGCCCCGGCAAGACGGTGTGGGCGGTGGTGGACACCGCCTCGGGCGGCCGGCCCGGTGTCCGGCCGTCACCACGGTGAAGAAAATCTTCAGCAGCGACCGGAACTCCGGTGACAGATGCCGGCAGCTTTCGGCGGGTCTTGGTGGCCGAGTGGATCGGATCGATCGGAGAAGATCCGGCCCTGCCCACCAGAGCGGTGACCGGCCTCATGGTCCGCACGGCGCGCCGCTCACGTCGCACCGAGGCCCGTGGACGGCCACTCCCGGTCGGCCGGGACGCAAGGCGTCGGGTCCGCCGCGAGCGCCGCGGACCCGACACCTTGGCCGTCGCAGCCGTTACCGCCGGCTCGGCCCCATCAGCCCGGCGTCACCGCGGACATCACTTCACCACGACGTCGTCCCCGGACGACCTCGACGGCCCGGTGGTGGTGTTGCCGTAGTACGCCCAGCGCCACGTACCCGTCTTGGATGCCTTCACGGTCGTCCTGAGATTGCCCGAACCGTTCGCGTGCACCTTCTTCACCGTGGTGTAGGAGGCGGCGCCGGCAGGCTTGAACTGCAGGCTCACCTGGCCTCCTCCGTAGGAGGCGTACTTCCTGGTCTCCCAGTCGGCCCGCGTGACCTTTCCGGTCACGGTGATGGTCCCGCCCTTGGACACCGGTTCGGGCGAGGCGTTGACGGTCAGGCGGGAGCCGCGCTTGACGTAAACCGTCAGACCCTTGTCGTCAATGTCACCGCCGCCGCCCTTGAAGTACACCTCGGCCCCGACCTTCCATACCCCGGCCTCGCTGTTGCGCATGTCCCACACGCTCGGGTCGAAGTACATCGTCTCGTCGAAGTCGCAGACGCCCGAGCTCACCTTGATGCAGTCGCTCGTCTCGATGGCGTGCCACAGCCGGTCACCCGCACCACCGCGGTACAGGAACACCGCCGGCCACTTCCACTTGTGCGTGGTCGCCATCCGGAAGGAAGCGGGCACCGCCACCTCCGACACCCCGACCACGATCGGCTTGCCGCCGTTCACCTGGACACGGGAGAACGAGACCCCACCCTCGGCCGCCCCGGCCGGCACCGCGGCCACGGCCGTGAACACCGCCGCCGCACCACCGGCCACGACGACTCTCCAGACCTGCTTCCCCACCTGATCCCCAATCTGCGTACGGAAAGGCACCGAAGGCTCATCCCTCCAGCGCCTTACAGACAGCCGACACCCACACGGGGTTGTACGCCCGCGCATCACCACGGGGCATCAGACACCCCCTTTCCCGGCGGGCCGGCATGCCGCCTGCCGGGCCCGTCCTCAGCCGGTCCCCCGCACTCTCGCAGCGGTCCGCTCGGCGAGTTCGCGGAGGCCCTCGGTCGGCGTCCCCCTCGCCGTCCTGCTGAACCGCTACACCACGCTCCTCGCCGGCCGGCACGCTCGGGCCGTCTTCCGGAACGAGGCGCGGGTGATCGAACTCGCCGAGAGGATGAGCAGGAACAGCCGGCACCCGCAGTTGATGCTGTGGGTCGCATGGCTCGTCATCGGAGCCAACTCCAAGACCGCGGACGACGAGGCGCTGCTGATGCGGCACCTGGTGCGGCTGGTCCGGGAGTGGCACGAGGTGGTCGACGAGCAGCTCGCGCACGTCGTCGCCATCGACCCGCCGCCGAGCCGGTGACCACGCACGGGTCCCCACGCGCGGCGACGGCCGCCTTGGAGGGGACACCGCTGTGGTTCTCCCGCGCACTGCCCGGCTGCGGGCGCCAGGAGAACGATCCTCGCCCGCCTCAGGCAATGGCGGATCCTCCGCAAGACCCGCTGCAGCGCCAACCGGACCGGTCGGATCGTCTCCGCCGCCCACGCCGTCGAAGACCACCCAGCGATCAGGATGAGAAAGGCTCACCGACGACGTGACGGGCTCCCGGCTTCTTCGGCGGCCCGTCACGAAAGGTCGAGGCGAGATCAGGTGGCAGCGTGACCCGATCTCGATGATTCAGCGCTGAGGAGAAAGGCCGCTGCTGCCGAGGCCTTTGAAGCGCCACATGATGAGAGCCCAGACCGCAGCGACAATACCCATACCGATCCATGCCTCAGTGATCCCTTGCACCACAATGAGATAGAGCAGAAACAGGAGACATGGCACGGTGGCAATGGTCGTCCAGCGCAGATTTCGGCGGGTCTTGCTGGAGGCGGTAAAACTTTCCGTCCCCATCTTCGTCTACGCGGCCAGAGCGGGGAACACGACCACCGAGCCGTCCCTGTCGCGGGCGATCTCGATCGCCACGTCCGGCGTGGGGCCGTCGGCCGTGACGCCGTCGGCCAGCCGGTGGATCCGGTTCGCCGCGCGCATCAGACGGTCGACCTCGACGTTGGTGAAGACGGGCCGCAGGCCCTGCGGGCGTGCCAGCTCCAGCGCCGACAGACGTTGGAGGACACCAGCGATGCCCGACTCCAGTTCGTCGAGGCGCCGTTGGGCGGACTTGAGCGCGCGGGTGAAGTTCTCGAACGGGTTGCCGGGGTCGCTCTGGGCGTGCTCGACGGCCTGCAGGACGACGACCCGCCGCTTCAACGCGATCGCCAGGGCGGCGAGTTCGAGGTGGGCGCGGAACGTGCCGCCGTCCTCGTCGACGCCGGGGAACGCCTTGGTCAGCGTGGCGATCTCGACGGCCTTGCCGTCGGGCAGCTTGTCGAGTGCGCTCCGCCACTTGGCGAGACGGTCGTCGGCGGCGCCCAGCGCCGTGTTGATGGCGTGCACCGCCGAGTCCAGTCCCAGCGAGACACCGGGCCTGCCGTGGTCGAGCAAAACGGCGGTGGCCTTGTCGATGGCGTCGCGGCAACCGTTGAGTTCGCTGCGCTCGTCGTCGAGCTTCTCGTCGTGCAGTTGCTCCAGCAGTTCCGTGATGTGTTCGACGGCTTTCTGGCGCTTGTGGTCGGCGCTCGCGCTCACCCCCACCGCCACGGCCATGAGCACCAGCGGCGCGGCCACGGTGAGCGCCACGCTGCCGCCGACCGCGACGCCGGCGGTCGCACCGGCTCCACCGACCGCGCCCGCCGCCGCTGCCGTACCGACCGGCTGGAACGTCGCGCCGGCGACGATGCGGCCCGTCACCGAGTTCACGAGCGGGCCGCGGATGCCACCGGCCATCCCCTTCGTCGCCATCGGGCGGACGACGCCCTGCGCGAACTGGGCGGCGACCTTCGCCGGAACCACCATGCGGTACAGGCCCTCACCGGCGGCGGTCGCCGTGGCCGCCGCGGAGGAACCCCGCGCCGACTGCGTGATGAGCTGTGACAGGTGCTGCGCCAGGGGGCTGGCGGCGTCGAGCGGGATGCCCCGGCCGCGGTCGAGTCCGTCGGGCAGCGGATGCGCCTCGAGTGTGGCGATCGGCTGGTCGGCCAGGGCCGCCAGCACACCGCGCAGTTCGGCCAGGCGCTCAGCCGTCATCGGCCCGTCCCCCGCCAGTGCGGGCACTTGGACATCACCGGTCGCCAGCGTCCACACCGGAACGGTCGCCTTGCGGTAATCGATCATCGTCTCCCCCTCGTTTTCCGACGACAGCCTACGGCCGACGCCCGACAGGAGCGGCATGAATCTCGTGCCTTCAGACGGGGGAACCTCCGCACGTCACATCGCGCGGTGCGGGCCCGGCCGTGGACCTGGCCGTGAGCACCGTCGGGTCAAGCATCAGGCGGTGGACGACCTCGAGCCCGCACATCAGCCGCCGGCCAGCGTCACCGCCACCGCCTGGAACCAGGCTCCGTAGGAGAACGGCTCCGGCGGACCGACCTCCATGCCGAGTTCGGCGGCCGCCAAGGCATAGTCGCCCTCGTCCAGGGGGAGGGCGAGCAGCTCGTGGAGTTCACCCACCAGGCGTGCGACCAGGTGGGGGTCGGTGGTGGCGGCGTAGTCGACGACGTTGTCGAGGGTCGTTCCGTCGACGAGCTGCATCACCAGGCAGCAGACGTCCTCGGTGACGGCCGCGTCGTACACGGTGGTGGTGTTGGCGTGGTCCAGGTGGGCGGCGGCCTTGGCCTCCCTCTCGAAGCGTGCCAGGGCGGTGCCGCGCCGGTCGGGCAGCGCCAGAAGATCCGCGGCGACGGTCTTGACCGCGACGGGGCGCTCCAGATACACGTCCGTCCCCTGCCAGACGTGCCCCATCGCCCCTCTGCCCAGGATCCGCTCCAGCCGGTACCTGCCGCGCAGAATCCTGCCCGCAGCGAACTGCTCCACGTTCACGTCCTTCGGTGATTCCCCGCCGTGGCCCGCCACGTACGTGCGCCATGCATCGGGCACCGTACCCGGAGGCGGTTCGGCGAACGTCGGGGACCCGGACGACCGCCACCAAATGAAAGCACTGGTTAACAGCTTGACGGGGAAGAGAAGCGCATAAGATCATCGGGTGTGGTCGGACAGCGCGGTTCCCGTGTCCGGCCGACCGGGCGGGAGGCGCGCTCGCCTCCCGACGCACGATCCACGACAACCAGCGGAGAAGGCACCACACATGAACGACACGTCAGCCTCCCACCAACTCCTCCCCGGCGCCCCCGGCTCCCCCGTGATCCTCCACGTCCCGCACTCCTCGCGGGCGATACCGGCGGCGGTGCGGCAGGACATCGTGCTCGACGACCCCGCGCTGGAACGGGAGTTGGACCACATCACCGACTCGCACACCGCGGAGATCGCGGCGGCCGCCGCGGCGCGCTGCTCCATTACGCCCTGGCGGTTCGTCAACCGGCTGTCCCGGCTGGTCGTCGACCCCGAGCGGTTCCCGGACGAACGGGAGGAGATGCTGTCGGTCGGCATGGGCGCGGTGTACACGCGGACCACGCACAAGGAGGAGCTGCGCCCGGCCGGGTACGACGGGCGGGCGCTCGTGGCGGAGTACTTCGAGCCGTACGCCGCCGCCATGACCGACGCGGTGGCCGAACGGCTGGCCACGGTGGGGCGGGCGGTGGTCGTCGACGTGCACTCGTACCCGGCCGAGCCCCTGCCGTACGAACTGCACGGCGACGGCCCGCGCCCGCCGATCTGCCTGGGCAGCGACGGTTTCCACACCCCGGAGGAGCTGCGGCTTCGCGCCGAGCGGGCGTTCGCCGGCTTCGGCGGTACGGGGATCAACAGCCCCTTCGCCGGTACGTACGTCCCGCTGGCGTACTACGGGAAGGACCCGCGGGTCGGCGCCCTGATGGTCGAGATCCGCCGGGACGTCTACATGACCGAGCCGGGCGGCCCGGCCGGCCCCGGGCTGGACGCCCTCGCCGGCGCGCTCGCGGACCTGGTCGACGCGGTGAGCGCGGCGTGACCGGGGGGCCGGGCACGGCGCAGCGCACGCGACGAGCCCGGCACGGCCGGGGACGGTGAGCCCGGTCCGGCCGCAGGCGGTGAGCCCGGTCCGGCCGCGGACGGGCACTCACCGCACGCCATGCACCCGGCTCACCCGCACGCCGTGAGCGGTCGGCTCCGCCCGGTCGGCGGGTCACCGTGCCGACCACCGGGAGCACGGCCCTCCGGGCTCCCGGGACATGCCAAAATACTTCCCTGAAGCGCCAGTTGACGGCCTGCATCTCACCACGGGTGTCCGCCGCGGCGGCGAACGAGTTCAGGACGGAGCCAGGCCACATGACCTCCCCCGGCAGCGGTGACCAGGGCGGCACCCCCGCCCACGTGATCGACACGAGCAAGCCCCACCCGGCCCGTATGTACGACTACTTCCTCGGCGGGAAGGACAACTACGAGGTCGACCAGGAGGCCGCCGAGGAGTTCATCAAGGTGGCGCCCGAGGTGCGGGAGGGCGTCCGCGCCAACCGGCGTTTCCTGCGGCGCGCCGTCGAGCACGTGGTCGCCGAGGGCGGGATCCGGCAGATCCTCGACGTGGGCACGGGCCTGCCCACCGAGCCCAACGTCCATCAGATCGCGCGGGCCGTCGCGCCGGAGACCCGGGTCGCCTACATCGACAACGACCCCATCGTCAGCACGCACTCGATGGCGCTCCTCGACGAACCCGACACCTCCGTCGTCCTGGCCGACCTGCGTGATCCCCGGGCGATCCTCGACCACCCCGAGGTGCGCGAACTCATCGACTTCGACCGGCCGGTGGCGCTGCTGCTGGTGGCCGTCGTGCACTTCATCGCCGAGGCGGAGGACCCGGACGGCATCCTCGCCACCCTCCGCGACGCGCTCCCGGCCGGCTCCTACCTCGTCCTGTCGCACGCGACCGGCGACGTCCACGAGGACCGGCGGGAGGACGCCGCCGCCGTCTACCGCAAGGCCACCGCCTCCATGAACCTCCGCCCGCACGCCCGGATCCTGGACTTCTTCGGCGACTTCACCCTGATCGACCCCGGCCTGGTCCGCGTCACCGACTGGCGCCCGGAGGGGCCGCCGCGGCCCGGCACGCCGCCGATCGGCATCTACGGCGGAGTGGCCAGGAAGGACTCCTGACCCGGCCGGCCGACGACCGGGCACGGACGTGTGGAGGGGCCGGACGCTGGAGGGGCCGGACGCTGGAGGGGACGGACGCGTGGAGGGGACGGCGACCGGGTCAGGCGGCCCGCGCCACCCCCTCCCGGTGTCTGCGGATGATGTCCGCGTAGTGGCGTCCGGTGCCCTTGACGGTGCGGGCCTGGGTGCGGTAGTCGACGTGGACCAGCCCGAAGCGCTTGTCGTAGCCGTACGCCCACTCGAAGTTGTCCAGCAGCGACCAGGCGAAGTAGCCGGCCAGCGGGGCGCCCTTGCGGGCCGCCGAGGCGCAGGCCGCGAGGTGTCCGGAGAGGTACGCCTGGCGCTCGGGGTCGTCGACGGTGCCGTCGGGGCGGACGACGTCCGGGTAGGCGGAGCCGTTCTCCGTGACGTACAGGCGGCGGGCGCCGTACTCGTCGGTCAGGCGCAGCAGCAGTGCCTCGATGCCGCTCGGGTCGACCTCCCAGTCCATGCCGGTGCGCGGGACGCCGGCGCGGCGTACGGAACGGGCGTACGGGGCGGGGCCGTCGGGGTCGCCGGTGACGGTCGCCGGGAAGTAGTAGTTCAGGCCCAGCCAGTCGAGGGGTGCGGCGATCGTGTCCGGGTCGCCGCTCCGTTCGGGGAGTTCGACGCCGTAGACCTCGCGCATGTCGGCCGGGAAGCCGCGGCCGTGGACCGGGTCGAGCCACCAGCGGTTGGTGTGGCCGTCCATCCGGCGGGCGGCGGCGATGTCCTCGGGACGGCCGGAGGCGGGGTGGACGGTGGAGAGGTTGTTGACGATGCCGACCTCGGCGCCGGGTGCCGCCGCCCGGACGGCCCGGACGGCGAGACCGTGACCGAGGAGCAGGTGGTAGGAGGCGCGGACGGCGGCCGTCAGGTCGGTCAGACCGGGGGCCATCGTGCCTTCGAGGTGGCCGATCCACGCCGAGCACAGGGGCTCGTTGAGGGTGGTCCAGTGGGAGACCCGGTCGCCGAGGCGGCCGGCGACCACCGACGCGTACGCGGCGAAGTGCTCGGCGGTGTCGCGCTCGGGCCAGCCGCCGCGGTCCTGGAGCGCCTGCGGCAGGTCCCAGTGGTAGAGGGTGACGGACGGGGTGATGCCGGCGGCCAGCAACGTGTCGATCAACCGGTCGTAGAAGTCGAGGCCCTTGGGGTTGACCGGGCCGTCGCCGCCCGGCATCACCCGCGGCCAGGCGATCGACATCCGGTAGGCGTTGGTGCCGAGCCGGCGCATCAGGTCGATGTCCTCGCGCCAGCGGTGGTAGTGGTCGCAGGCGATGTCGCCGTGGTCGCCGCCGGCGGTCTTCCCGGGGGTGTGCGAGAAGGTGTCCCAGATCGACGGCGAACGGCCGTCCTCCGCCACGGCCCCCTCGATCTGGTAGGCCGAGGTGGCCGTGCCCCACAGGAAGTCGTGCGGGAGTGCGGCGAGATCGATGGTCACTGAAGTCCTTTCGGGATCACGGAGGTTGTTCACTTCACCGCTCCTGCCGTCAGACCGGCGACGAGGTAGCGCTGGAGAAGGAGGAAACCGGCCACCACGGGCACGCTGACGACCAGCGAGGCGGCCATGATCTGGTTCCAGTACACGTCGTTGAGGGTGGAGTAGCCCTGGAGTCCGACGGCGAGGGTGCGGGTGGTGTCGTTGGTCATGACGGAGGCGAACAGCACCTCGCCCCACGCGGTCATGAAGGCGTAGACGGCGACCGCGACGATGCCGGGGACCGCGGCCGGCACCACGACGCGGAACAGCGCCCCGAGCGGGCCGCAGCCGTCCACCAGCGCCGCCTCGTCGAGGTCGCGCGGCACCGAGTCGAAGTAACCGATCAGCATCCAGATGGAGAAGGGCAGGGAGAAGGTGAGGTACGTCAGGATCAGCCCGCCGCGCGAGCCGAACAGGGCGATGCCGGTGGCGTTGCCGATGTTGACGTAGAGCAGGAACAGCGGGAGGAGGAAGAGGATGCCGGGGAACATCTGCGTGGACAGGACGGTGACCGTGAACGCGCGCTTGCCGCGGAAGTCGTAGCGGCTCACCGCGTAGGCGCTGAACACCGCGATCACCACCGAGCACACGGTCGCCGCGCCCGCCACGACCAGCGAGTTCACGAAGTAGCGGGCGAGCGGGACGGTCGACCAGATGTCGATGTACGGCCGGATCGTCAGGTCGCTCGGCAGCCAGCGGAACGTGCCCGAGACGTCCGCGAGCGGCTTCAGGGAGCTGGAGACCATCACGTACACCGGCACCAGCACGAAGCCGGCGAGCAGGGTGAGGAAGACGCGCCGCGACCACAGGAAGGAACGCGGGGGCGCCATGGGCGAGTCGGTCACGGCGCGAGGAAGGTCAGGCATCGGCGGGCCTCCGTCCGCGTGAGGTGACGGCCAGGTACACGCCGGTCACGGCCAGCAGGAAAAGCAGCAGCAGGACCGACATCGCGGAACCGGCGCCGAAGTTCCAGGTGACGAAGGAGGACTGGTAGATGTGGACCGAGACGAGGTCCGCGGCCTCCGGGGCGGCCTTGCCGAACAGGACGTAGGGCGTGTTGAAGTCGTTGAACGTCCACAGGAACAGCACCAGGACCAGGACCTGGTTCACCGCGCTCAGCGACGGCAGGGTGATGCGGCGGATCTGCTGCCACACCCCGGCGCCGTCCAGGGCGGCCGCCTCGTACAGCTCACGGGGGATGTTCTGCAGGCCGGCCGTCACGATGAGGAAGGCGAACGGCCAGCCCTTCCACACCGACACGGTGAGCAGCGCGTAGAAGCTGTTGTCGCCGATCAGCCAGAAGGACGGCTTGTCGGTGAGGTGCAGCTGGTCGTGCAGGACGTGGTTCACCAGGCCGTTGTCGTGCTGGAACATGAACACCCAGGTGATGACGGCCGCGTAGACCGGCAGCGCGTAGGGCACCAGGAACAGCGCGCGCAGCGGTCCGCGGCCGCGGAAGGGGTCCTGCATGAAGACCGCCGCGGCCGTGCCGATCAGCCAGCACAGCGCCACCGACAGCAGGGTGAAGGCGACGGTGACCAGGAACGAGTGCAACAGGGCTTCGCCGACGGGGGCGTTGAAGTCGACGGACATCGTGTAGTTGTCGAGTCCGGCCCACGGGGCGGCGCCCCAGTCGCGGATGTGGAACTGGGTGAGTTCCTTGAAGCTCATCGCGATGCCGATGACCATCGGCACCAGGTGGACGAGGAGTTCGAGGATCAGGGCGGGCAGGAGGAGCAGGTAGGGCAGTCCGATCCGGCGGATCCGCCCGGGGCGGCGGCGGGGGCCGTCCGCCGCGCCCGGGGGGTCCTTGCGCACCGTGGCCTGCTCGGTGACCGTGGTCGTCATCGTGCTCACTTCGCCGGCATCTGCTGCTGGGCCTTCTCCAGGCGGGCCTTCACCGACCCGGTGGTCACGGCCCGTCCGGCGGCCGCGTCGGCGAACAGCTCCTTCACGGCCGTACCGACCGCCGTCTCGAACTGCGACTCGTCGGCGACCTGCGGCAGCGCGGCGGCGCTCTTGGCGAGGGTGTCCTTCAGGACGGCGTTGGCCGGGGTGTTGAAGGCCGGGTCCGCCTGCGCAGCGGCGACCGGCGGGATCGAGCTGTAGGCCTTGTTGAGGATCTTCTGCTCCTCGTCGCCGGTCATGAACTTCACGAACTTCGTGGCGCCGTCGAGGTTGTCGGTGTTCTTGAAGACGGCCAGGTTGATGCCGGCGACCATCGAGTTGACCTGCGTGCCGGTGCCCGGCGTGCCCGACCGCACGGGCACGGGCGCGATGCCGTACCGGTCCTCGCCCATGCCCTGGGACGTGAGGTTGGCGGAGGCCGACTGCCAGAGCAGGAACGCCGTCCTGCCCTTGGCGAAGTCGCTGACGGACTGGTTCTGGGCGTACTCGGCGTTGCCCTGCGGGATGGCCTTGTCCTTCGCCATCAGGTCGACGTACTGCTTGACCGCGCTCACCGCGCCGTCGGAGGTGAAGTCGGGCCTGCCGTCGGCGGTGAAGAAGTCCGCGCCGTGCTGCTTGGCGAAGGTGAAGACGTGGTGGACGTTCTCGGAGACGTTCGCTCCCTCGGCGCCCAGGACCTGCTTGCCCTTCGCCCGGATCTTCCTGCCGTCGGCGACCAGCTGGTCCCAGGTCGCAGGGGGCTGGGAGATCCCCGCGTCGGCGAGGATCTGCTTGTTGTAGTAGAGCGCGTACGCCATCGAGTACAGCGGCACCGCGACCGGGTCCTCGCCCTGCGCGCCGGTGGAGCCCAGCGCCGACGCCACGAACCGGTCCCTGCCGCCGATCCGGGCGAAGTTCGCGTCGTCCCAGGGCAGCAGCGCGCCGGTCGCCTGGAGCGACGCCGACCAGGTGTTGCCGATGTTCAGGACGTCGGGGCCCTGACCGGAGGTGGTGGCGGTGAGGATCCGGTTGAGCAGGTCGGACCAGGGCACGACCTCCAGCTTCACCTTGATCCCGGTCTCCTTCTCGAACTTGTCGAGCTCCGGCCGGAGGACCTTCTTGTCGATCTCCGTGCTGGCGCCCTGGTTGGACGCCCAGTACGTCAGTTCCTTCGGCGAGTCGTCGGACCCGCTCCCGTCCGTCGACGAACCGCCGCCGCAGGCCGTCACGGCCAGGGCGAGCGACATCACGACGGCGCCTGCGGCCGTGGCTCGGAGGGTACGCATGGGGCGGCTCCCGGGATCTCTCATCAGGGCTTAATTTAGGACGTGAGTTAAACCTCGGACGCGAGCCGCGTCAAGAGTCTGGACGAGGGTTGTGGAACTCGGGTGCGGCGGGTGCCGCCGTCTTCGCCGGGACTCTCGCGGCCGCCCTTGTCGCGGCTCGCGGCCCGTGGCCCGTAGCTCGCGGCGCTGCCCCGCCGCCTGCAGCGGGGCAGGCGGCAGGGCAGACAGCGCGACTCCGTTGCCGTCCGCGCCGCGGCCTTCGCCCGTACGCCCCGGAGGGGTGAACCTCCGGGACGTACCGGTCCTACGGCGTCGGCGTCGGGGCGTACCCCGTCGGCCGGGCCGTGAAGGTGCCGCGGCCCTGGGTGCGGCTGCGCAGCCGGGTCGCGTAGCCGAACAGTTCCGCGAGCGGCACGGTGGCGGTCACCACCGCCGCGCCGCCGCGCACCTCGGAACCGGTCACCCGGCCGCGCCGGGCGGCGAGGTCACCGAGGACCCCGCCCACGGCGTCCCCGGGCACGGTGACCGTGACCTCCACGACCGGTTCCAGCAGCACCATCTCGCAAGCCCGCAGGGCCTCGCGGAGGCCGAGCCGGCCCGCCGTGCGGAAGGCCGTCTCGGAGGAGTCCTTCACGTGGGTCGACCCGTCGGTCAGCGTGACCCGCAGGCCCGTCACCGTGTGCCCGCCCAGGGGGCCCTCGGCGAGGGCGTCCCGGCAGCCGGCCTCGACGGCACGGACGTACTCCTGCGGCACCCGCCCGCCGACGACGGCGGACCGGAAGTCGAACCCGTCCTCCAGCGGCTCCACGTCGAGCACGACGTGCGCGAACTGACCGGCGCCGCCGTCCTGTTTGACGTGCTGGAAGACCAGTCGGAACACGCCGCGGCCGACCGTCTCCCGGTAGGTGACGCGCGGCCGGCCGACATTGACCTCCAGCCCGTGGGCGAGGCGGATCTTCTCCACCGCGACCTCCAGGTGCAGCTCGCCCATGCCCGAGAGCACGGTCTGGCCGGTCTCGGCGTCGGTGCGTACCGTGAGCGACGGATCCTCCTCGGCCAGCCGGGCGAGCGCCGAGGCCAGCCGGTCGGTGTCGGTGCCGCGCCGCGGCTCGACGGCGACGGAGACGACGGGATCGGCGACCCCGGGCGGCTCGAGGACCAGCGGGGCGTCCGGCGCGCACAGGGTCGAGCCCGCGCGGGCCGCCTTCAGCCCGATCACGGCCACGATGTCCCCGGCGACCGCCCGGTCCAGCTGGGCGTGCCGGTCGGCCTGGACCCGCAGGATGCGGCCGACACGCTCGCTCCGGCCGGCGGTCGCGTCCCACAGCGCGTCTCCCTTCTCGATCGTCCCGGAGTACACCCGCAGGTAGGTGAGCCTGCCGGTGGGGGTCGCGTTGACCTTGAACGCGAGGGCCGCGACCGGTGCGGCGGGGTCGGCCGGCCGTCGCTCGTCGACACCATGGTGCGTACCGCACACCGCCGGCACGTCCAGTGGCGACGGCAGATAGGCGACCACGGCGTCGAGCAACGGCTCGATCCCGCGGTTGCGGTAGGCCGAGCCGCACAGCACGACCACACCGTCGCCGGTGCGGGTCAGGTCGCGCAGCGCCGCGGCGAGCGTCCCGGCCGACAGGGTCTCGCGGTCGCAGAACTCCTCCAGCGCGGCCGGATGCCGTTCCGCGACCGCCTCCTCCAGCAGTCGGCGACGGCGCTCCGCCTCCTCCCGCAGTTCGCCGGGCACGGGCCCCTCCACGGCCGCCCCGCCACCGTCGTCCCAGGTCAGCGCCCGCATCCGGAGCAGGTCGACGACGCCGGTGAAGGCGTCCTCGGCGCCGATCGGCAACTGGACGACGAGCGGGACGGGGTGCAGCCGTTCCCGGACGGACGCCACCGCCGCGTCGAGGTCGGCGCCCGTCCGGTCCAGCTTGTTGACGAACGCGATCCTCGGCACGCCGTGCCGGTCGGCCTGCCGCCACACGGACTCGCTCTGCGGCTCGACGCCCGCGACGGCGTCGAACACCGCGACCGCCCCGTCCAGCACCCGCAGTGCGCGCTCCACCTCGTCGGCGAAGTCGACGTGCCCGGGGGTGTCGATCAGGTTGACGCGGTGGCCGTCCCAGTCGCAGCTGACGGCCGCGGCGAAGATGGTGATCCCACGGTCGCGCTCCTGGGGGTCGAAGTCGGTGACGGTGGTGCCGTCGTGGACCTCACCGCGCTTGTGCGTGGTACCGGTGGCGAAGAGGATCCGCTCCGTGACGGTGGTCTTGCCCGCGTCGACGTGGGCGAGGATGCCCAGGTTGCGTACAGCGGCGAGGCGGCGGTCGAGGTTGTCGTTGCGCACGGCCCATGGCCTTTCGAGGCGTGTCTCGTGAAAGGGGCAGCGCGATTCCTGACGGGACGGCAGCCGACGTGACGCAGAGCCGCCACCCCGGGGCACGATGTGCCGGGGGGTGGCTCTGCGGCGTTGACCGACGTGGCGTCAGACCATCCGGTGCCGGCCGCGCCGCGGGCACCGGACGGACAGGGACACGAGGATCACCTCGTAGCGGGAACGGGGAGCTGCGGCGGCGGTGCGGTCACGCATGGCCGGGCTCCCCTCGTTCGTCGCGGTGCGGCGCGGCCCTGTTCGTGGGCGGCGCTCGATGGAGTGAGTGTAGGGAGGAAGGGGCCGGCGGGGCACGCGCTTTTCCCGGGCCCTCGGGACACCTCGGTCGAACCGGGCGGTCAGGACGGGTAGAAGTGCCGCCGCACCTTCCTCAGCCACGCGTCGGCGGCTCTCTCGTCGGGCTGTTCGGGCAGCACACTGCGGGCCTCGTCGAACGCCGCCTCGTACCGGCGCAGCAGCGGAAGGGCGGCCTCGGGATCGGCCGCCACCTGTTCGCCGAAGCGGTGGAAGCTCTCCGGGTCGTCGACGCGGATGCTCAACGTGCCCGTGGTGTACAGCTCGTAGCCCTGCCCGCACAGCCGCTTGAGGTGCCGGGCGTGCTTGGCGGTCCGCTTGCGCGTGTCCGCGGAGAACGAGCCGTCGCCGCGGCCGAGCAGCCTGCGGAACTGCTGGGTGGCGTAACCGAGGTAGGCGTCCCGGACGCGCCGGGCGCTCAGGAATGTCGTACGGATGCCGACGAGTTCGTCGCCGAGCGGGGTGCGCACCTCGTACAACTCGTCCGGCAGCCAGACGAGTTCCGTGACGGTGGGATTGCCGCCGAGCGCGAGCCGGCACCACTTGGCGGCCTCGTGCAGGGTCCGGTCGGGTGCCGTACCGACGTGGGACTCCTTCGGCGGGTGCAGGCCGTGCAGTTCCTCGGTGGGTGCCGCGAACAGGCCGAGCCGGTCCACGTCGGACCCGGCGTGCGCGAGCCCGTAGGCGGTCGAACCGACCACGCCGGACAGCAGGATGTTCTGGACGGTCACGGACTCCCCCGGTGGTGATCGGCCGACGCAGCGAGAAGGCGGCGGGAGTCGTCATGATGCCCCGGCGACCGGCCCCGCCACCTCGCATTTTCCGGCCCGCCGCTGCTCCGGACCCGCCCCGGACACGTCGCGGCCCCGTCCCGGCCCCGTCCCCGACCCGTCGTCGCTGACGGAGTCGAGGCGCTTGTCGTACCGCGGCATCGGCCCCTCCTGCAGGCTGCCGCTCGTCAGCGGTGGCCGGCCGCTGAGGGCACGGTCGCCCCGGTGCGCACGACGGGCACGGGGAAGCCGAGACCGGCGGGACTCCAGCCGTCCGAGCCGGAGGAACCGAGATCGGGCTGGGGGCGAAGCCCGCGTCGGCGAGGCACTGGAGGGCGGGCCGCCGCCTTCTGGAAGGTCTCCCGGTTCGGAAGGGTGATGGCAACCAGGACCTCGCCGTCGTGCGGGTGGCTGTTCGGTGTGCAAGCGGCGATCAGCTCGGACATCAAGCGCCGATCAGCTCGGACATGGTGGCCTCCCGGTTCGAGGCGGCCGGGATGGCCGAGGCCCGGCCGCGCCCGGCAGCCGGGGATGCCGACGCGGCAGCGGTACGGGCTCCCTTACGGTCGGGTGAGGATTTCGGCTCCGCTGTCGGTGATGGCGATGGTGTGCTCGCTGTGGGCGGTCCGGCAGCCTGTCGCGCTGCGCAGCGTCCAACCGTCGGCGTCGGTGACGAGTGTGGCAGTGTCGGCCATGACCCAGGGCTCCAGGGCGAGCAGCAGTCCGGGGCGCAGCTTGTATCCGCGGCCGGGCCGTCCGGTGTTCGCGACGTGTGGGTCCTGGTGCATGGTCGAGCCGATGCCGTGGCCTCCGAACTCGGTGTTGATCGGGTAGCCCGCCCCGCTGAGGACCGTGCCGATGGCGTGGGAGATGTCGCCGATGCGCGCCCCGGGCTTGGCGGCGGCGATGCCGGCGGCGAGTGCACGTTCGGTCGTCTCGATCATCGCGACGCTCTCCGCCGGCCTGGCATTGCCCACCAGGAAGCTGATCGCGGCGTCCGCGGCCACCCCGCCCCTGGCTACGGCGAGGTCGAGAGTCAGCAGATCCCCGTCTGCCAGCGTGTAGTGGTGAGGCCGCCCATGGAGCACTGCGTCGTTGACGGCCGTGCAGATGTAGTGCCCGAAGGGGCCGCGCCCGAAGGAAGGGGCGTAGTCGACGTAGCAGGACTGCGCCCCCGCCTCGGTGATCATCTCCTTGGCCCACTGGTCGATGTCCAGCAGGTTCGTCCCGACCGTGCTGCGCTGCTTCAGCGTGTGCAGGATGTTTCCGACCAGGGCGCCGGTGTCCCTCGCCCGCTCGAGCCGCGCGGAGTTCAGGATCTCGATCATGGGGACCTCTCATGTACGTCCAATAACAATCCCGGTCTAACTATACCGGTATTAGAATGGGGTCATGGTCGGGTTGCCGCTCACCCCCGCCGAGGCAGAACGCGCACAGCGTCTTGGCGCCCTGCTCCGCCGAGCCCGGGGCTGTCGCTCGATGCTGGACGTGGCGCTCGCTTCGCACATCTCGCCGGAAACTCCGCGGAAGATCGAATCCGGCCGTGTGGCTGCCCCCGCCTTCCCGACCATCGCAACCATCGCGGCGATCGCGGCGATCGCCGACACCCTCGGCCTGTATCTCGACCATCTCGACGCCGTGCGGGCCGAGATCAGCCAGGCGGAGCGAACCGTCGAGGATCAGTCGGTCCTGCCTGTCACACGGCATCCATCGCTGTTTTCGTACTGACTCCGGCTCGTCAGGGTGATCTTTGGCGATGTGCCTGACGGGTCAGGGGCGCGGGCGGCCTGCGGGGGGACACCGACCTGGCCGCCTGTCGGCCCCGTCGCTTCCCGCACGAAGGGCGCGAGCCCCCTCACCCTCGCAATGTGCCCGCACACGGGGAAGGTGTGGGAGACCCGGTGGCCGACGCACTCGCGGCAGGCGGCGACATCGCCGTTCTTCCGCTTCGGCATCGCGGTGCGGTGGGAGATCCGCTTGTCGTACGACAGGCCCGGCCGCCGGCGTACGGCGGTTCGCCGCCGTTCCGCCGTACGGTTCGCAGCCTCCGGCACCGTGCCCTCCGGCAGGTCCATCGCGCGGCGCACGAGGTCGACCGCGGTCTCCGGGATCTCATCCCGTTTCGGAGAGCGCCCCATGCGCTGGTACGACTTCAGCGCGAGCATGTGGGCCAGGAGGTGCTCGTCGCAGTCGGTACGGGCCGCAGCCCACCCGACCTCGGCTCGTCACGGCTGGGCTCGGCTCGTCACGGCTGGCGAGAAGAACATGTGCAGCTCATGTGCGGTGATCAGCCGCTTGAACCGTGGACACGCGGTCCTCTCGACCGAGGTCGCACCCCATCCCTCCCCGGGCGAAACCCCACATCACCACCAACGACACTGAGCCGGACGGACGGCGGGTCAAGGCGCTCACCAACTCGAGATCATCTCGTGGCGGGTTTCTGGCGCATCCGGGTCATGCCCCCTCACCCGTATGACTCCCTGCGCTGGTCGAGCGTCCGGGCCGGTGGTGCGGTGGAAGCGAGGAGGCAGCCGCCCGGGCACACATGCGCCGGGAACCCGTGCCGTCCTCACCCGCCCCGCCCCGCCCCGCCCTGCCCCCTCCCGCCATGTCCCGTTCCGTCCTCAGGAGGCAAACGTGACCACCCCTCGCCCGAGCGGCCGCTCGTCCCACCCGGCGAAGACCGCTGCCGCGCCAGCCCCGGCCCCGGCCCCGGCCGTACCGTGTACCGCCACGCCCGCCGCGGCGGTACCGCGCGCGTCGGGCCGTCGGGCCCGCGGGGCCGGCACGGTCCGTGTCCTGGCCGCCGCGATGGCCACCGGGACCCTGCTCGCCACGGCGGCCTGCGCCGGCGGGGACGACGACACGTCGGCCGAGTCGGAGACCGCCGCCGCCACCGTCGCCGAGCGGCCCCTCGCCGCGCGGACCACCACCCCGTCCCCGTCCGCCAGCAAGTCGGCCGGTGCCACCCCGTCGCCCACCGCCACCCTCTCGGAGACCGGCGCCCGGAACGCGCTGATCACCGCGGCGGACATCGAGGACGACTGGGTCCAGGTGAAGAACCCGCAGAGCTGGAGCGACAAGCTGCTCGTCGGGCAGGTGGACGCGGCCCAGTTCGTCACCGGCAAGACCGACGCGGCCGACTGCCAGCGCCTGGTCGACGCGCTCTACGACGAGACCCTGCTCGGCACCCCGTCCGGGGCGTCGGCGCTGAACGGCTTCGAGGAGGGCGACTCCCGGCTGCTGTACCAGGTGGCCGCCTACCAGAAGGCCACGCTCGACAAGTCGATGGACTGGCTGGAGAAGCTGCCCGAGACCTGCGACCAGTTCACCCTGACCGGCGGCGACAGCGGCGACCGTACCGTCCAGGTCGTGGAGACCTCGCTGCCGAAGGAGGGCGACGCAAGGCAGGGCCTCACCGTGACGGTGAAGGGCACCTCGAACGGCGACCCCGTGACGCTCACCCTGGACGTCGCCGTCGTCCGGGTCGGCAACGACGCCATCACGATCACCAACGGCGGGCTCGACGGCGCCGACGAGGACACCACCAAGGCCGCCGTGGAGCAGGGCACCAAGCGGCTCAAGGAGGTCCTGGCAGGTCGTACGCCGACCCCGACGCCGAGCATGCTCGACTGAGCCCCGGCAGAACCCCACCCCCTGAAACCAGCCGTCACTGCGCGCGGCGGCGGCCCCTCCCCCGCCGCGCCCCGCTGTCCGTGCGGGGCGGACGGCGGGGCACCTGCCGCGAGCGGGGCGCCGACACGCCGCGGCCCGGCACGTCGGCGGTCGAGCCGGACGGGCCGGTCGAACCGGTGGAGGCGGACAGTCCCGACGAGCCGGCGGTCGAGCCGGCGGTAGAGCCGGACGGGCCGGTGCCGTGTCACACGGCGGACGTCTGTGATCTTTGTCGCTGGTTGGGCGGAGTGCCCGATGGGCAGGCACTGCGGGTGTCCGTAGAGGTGGTGTCTTTTCTGTGGGGGAACCCGTGAGAGTGTGTGTGATCGGTGCGGGCCTGTCGGGGCTGGCCACGGCACGGGCCCTCAAGGCGGCGGGTGTCGACTTCGTGTGCCTGGAGAAGTCGGCCGACGTGGGCGGCATCTGGCGCCGCCCCGAGGCCGGGGAGCGCGGCCCCGGTTACCTCTCCCTGCACCTCAACACGACCAAGAAACTGACCGGTTACGCCGACTACCCGATGCCGGCCTCCTACCCGGTCTATCCCCGGCACAGCCAGATGGCCGCCTACCTGAGGTCGTTCGCCGAGTGGGCCGGCGTCCTGGACCACGTCGAGCTGGGGACGGCCGTGGAGTCGGTGCGGCAGGAGGCCGACGGTTCCTGGACGGTCGCCGTCGTGGACGCCGGGGGTACGCGCGGCACGCGGAGCTTCACCCATGTCGTCGTCGCGTCGGGGCACAACACCGAGCCCTCGCTGCCCGCGCCGCCGCCCGGTGCGGACACCTTCACCGGAACGATTCTGCACGCCCTGGACTACCGCGACGGCAGCGACTTCGCAGGTCAGGAGGTGGTCGTCGTCGGGCTCGGCGCCTCGGCGGTGGACATCGCGGCGGACCTCTCCCGGTACGCGGCGACCACCCTGCTCTCGGTACGCCGGGGCCTGCACATCCTGCCCAAGCAGTTGTACGGCACACCGCTCGACGAGGTGGCCGAGGCGCCGTGGTGGACGAGCATGTCGTTGGAGGAGCAGCGCCGATTCATCGAGCAGGCTCTGCTCGTGGCCCGCGGCAGGCTCTCGGACTACGGCCTGCCCGAGCCGGACCACCCGGTGTTCGCCTCGGCCGTGACCATCTCGGACGAGATCCTCACCCGCATCCGGCACGGCGGGGTCGTCCCCAAACCCGGCATCGCCTCCCTCGACGGCGACCGGGTGGTCTTCACCGACGGGACGTCCGCCCGGGCCGACGCGATCGTGCACTGCACCGGCTACCGCATGGCGTTCCCGTTCCTGCCGTCCGGCTGCCCGATCGGAGCACAGGGTTCGGTCGAGTTGTACAAGCGGGTCGTCGCGCCCGGCCACGCCGGTCTGTACTTCGTCGGCCTGGTCCGTCCGCACGGCTCCGTCACCCGGCTCGTGGAGGCGCAGTCGCGCTGGATCGCACGGATCGTCACGGGAGCGGCGGTGCTGCCGGAGCCGGAGGTCATGCGCAAGGAGGTCGCCGCCTACCTCAGCGGCATCGCGGGCCAGTACGGCCAGGCGGAGGGCGCCTCGATCCAGGTGAACGTGGCGCCGTATCTCCAGGATCTGCAAGCGGAGTGACGGCTCCTCAGGCAGGGGTCGGCAGGCGGAGGACTCCCCCGCGGGCCGGCCCCTTCGCCGTGCCGCGGCCCTCGGCTCGCACGTTCCGCCGCCGCGTCACGTCGCCGTGCCCTCGGGTCGCGGCGGTGGGAGGGGAGCGGTCCGGCGTCATCGGCGTACGGCTCCCCGTGAAGTGTCCCCCGGTACCCGCCGGTTACCGCACGGTCGCGGGCTGGGCGGGCAGCAGGCCGACGGGCGGGCGCACCGCGTACGCCTCCGAGGAGAGGTACGTCGTGACCCGGGGCGGCTGCCCCTGCTGGTGGGCGAGCGCCAGGTAGGCGACGAGCCCCACCCCCTCCTGCGGGTCGCGGTCGGTGAGCGCGGACACGGCCGCCAGCAGCGGGGCGGGGTCCTGCCCGTGGCGGCCGAGCAGGGCGGTGGCGCGGGTGAGGGCCTCGCCGTCGTGCGGCGCGTAGTCCCGGACCGGGACGTAGAGGGTGAAGCCGCTGGGCAGGCCGGACGCGCTCTCGGTGAAGGCGTGGCAGGACTGCACGGGTCGCCGCACCGCCGGAGCCGGGGCCGGCTCCGCGCCGCCGTCCTCCGCGCCGTCCTGGCCCGCGGCGATACGGAAGAACTCCTCGTTCTCCCCGGCCCGGGCAAGGCCGCCGGTGCTGGACGGGCCACCGGTGCGGGACAGTGCGCCGGCCTCCGCGGCCGACAGGTCCTGGTGGGCGAGGTAGACCTTCACCCGGGGTTCCGCCCAGTCGCCCAGATCCAGGGCGAAGAACAGGTGGCGGTCGTGCGGCGGCAGTGCCGCGAACGCGTCGTGGTGGCCGAGCCGCCGCAGTGCCTCGCGCACCGTGGCGGCGGCATGTCCGCGCCCGGTGGCCGCGGGGTTGAGGTAGACCTTGACCTTGGGGACGCCGCCGGGGCGCAGTTCGAGCGCGCACCACAGGGCGAACGGGCCCTCGGGCGACGGCGGCAGGAACAGGTCCTCGAGTTCGTCGAGCCGGTCGGTGGCGACGCCCCAGCGTGCCGCCGCCTCGCGGACGGCCCGCAGTCCGAGACGTCCGTTCCGTGCCAGGTCGCCGGCCGCGCAGCCCGGCTCCAGCAGCACCCGGAGTGCGGGCGCCGCGCCGGGTACGAAGGAGAGCGAGAACTCCACCGGGGTGTGGTCGTCGGAGAGGAACGTCGGGTTCGGGGGCGGCAGGTCCAGCGGCCGCTCCGCGGCCGCACCCAGCATGGCGGTGAGGGTACGCGCGTAGACCTCGGCGTCATGGGCGGTGAGTCCCACGACCTCGCACAGTCCCAGCAGTTGGCGGCTGGTGTGGCCGCCGAGCGTGTCCGTGCCGACGGGTCCCGGCGCGCCGGGCCGGGTGGCGGTCACCGGCCCTCCTGCCACGGGCCGGAGCCGACATGAAGATACCCGCCGGCAAGGGCGGGTATCTCGAGGCTCAACACTGCGGGGTGTTGATGGGGAACGGCGTTGGTGGATATGTGGTCCACGGCAACTCCTCGGGCTGGTGGGACATGCGCATTACCGCATGGCTCACTACCCCTGAGGTTGAACCGTCATACAAGAGTGAAGGTTTGGTCGGTGTTGTGTGAATCACCTCGTCAGCCAGTTGAGGAACTGGCTCCACACTCCCGCGCGTTCGGACCGGGCGCCCGGCTGGGGCTGCTGCGGACGGGCGGGGGCCTCGGCGCGCGCCGGGGCGGCGGGCTTGCGCGCGGCCACCGGGGTGAACCGTGCGGGCAGCGCGACGAGTCCCCGGTTGAAGGGGCCGGGGCGCCAGACCAGGCTCTCCTCGGGGACGGCGAGTTCGACGTCGGGGAGCTGGTTGAGGAGGTTCTCCAGTGCCGTCACGGTGATCTGCCGGGCGGGGTCCTTGGACGGGCAGGCGTGCGGACCGGCACTCCAGGCCAGGTGGGCGCGGTTGCTGCCCGCCTGGCGGGCGGCCGTCAGCGCGGGGCCGGTGTTGGCGGCGGCGAAGCTGACCAGGATGAGGTCGCCCGCCTGGAACTTCTGGCCGGCGAACTCCATGTCGGAGGCCGGGTAGTGCGGGGCGAGGTTCTGCATGGGCGGGTTCTCCCACAGCGTGTCGTCGATCGCCTCGTCGATCAGACCGCCCTGGTTGGCGTACGCGTCGTGGGTGAGCAGCCGGTGCAGGGTGTTGCCGATCAGGTTGCGCAGCGGCTCGTTGCCTCCGACCAGCAGGAGAGCCAGCTGGTGGACCATCTCCTCGTCGGTGAGGGCGGCCTGGTGCTCCATGAGCCAGGAGGTGACGTCGTCACCGGGCTTGACCCGCTTGAGCGCGACGAGTTCGCCCACGGCGCCGAACAGCACGCCCATCGCGCGCTCGGCGTTGACGCCGTCGAACATGCCGCTGATGCCGTAGACGACGCGGTCGCCGATGTCCGGCGGGCAGCCGAAGAGTTCGTTGAACACGAACAGCGGGAGCTGCTTGGCGTAGTCGCCGAGCAGGTCCGCCGAGCCACGGGAACCGAACTGGGAGATCAGGTAGTTGGAGACCTGCTCGGTGGTGTGGCTCAGCTTGCGCGTGTCGATGCGGGCCATGCTGTCCGTCACGGCCTGGCGCAGCCTGAGGTGTTCGGCGCCGTCACTGAACATGCAGTTGGGCCGGTAGGCCAGCACGGGCGCGACCGGGCTGTCGGGGGAGATCTTGCCCTCGTTGAAGTGCCGCCAGCGGCGCGCGTCCTTGCGGAACGAGCCCGAGTCCTGCAGAAGCTGCAGGGCGGTGGCGTAGTCCGTGACGAGGGTGGCCTCGACGCCGGGGGCGAGTTCGACCGGGGCGGTCGGCCCGTAGTGACGCAGATAGCTGTAGTAGGCCTGCGGGTCAGCGGCGAACTCGGGGCCGTGGAGCGGCACTCGGGCGCCGCTGTGGTGCGCCGGGCACCCGGGCGGGGGCACGGGAGCGGTGGGTTGGTCCATTTCTGCTCCTAGTGGGCACGGTCCTGCAAGTGGCGGACGAGAGTGATGAGCGCTTCGGCCGACGACTGCTCGTCCCGCGCGTCGCAGGTGACGACGGGGGTGTCGTCGAGCAGGTCCAGCGCGTCACGCAGGGCGGTCTCGTCCCGCAGGGGGGAGCCGTCGAAGTGGTTGACGGCGATGGCGTAGTCCAGCCCGTACTGCTCGATCAGGTCGATCACGGCGAACGAGTCCGCGAGCCGCTCGGGGTCGACCAGGACGAGGGCGCCGAGCGCGCCGCGGGCCATGTCCTCCCACATCTGCACGAAACGCTGCTGACCCGGCGTCCCGAACAGGTAGAGCACGACCCGGTCGCTGATGGTGAGGCGACCGAAGTCCATGGCGACCGTGGTGGTGGTCTTGCCCTGGACTCCCTTGAGGTCGTCGACGGACTCGGCGGCCCGCGTCATCGTCTCCTCGGTGGACAGCGGGGGGATCTCCGAGATCGCCCCGATGAACGTGGTCTTGCCCACCGCGAAGTGGCCGACGACGAGGATCTTCACGGCCGTCTGCGACGCGCCCTCACGGACGTACGCCTGTTCATCCAAACTTGGCCCTGAGACCATTCAGCACCTCCTCCAGGATCTCCCGGTCGGCGAGGGGCGCCCGCTGCACGGGCGGGCGGGTGATGAGGTAGCCGCCCTCGGTGAGGGCGGCGAGGAGGATCTTCACCACGCCGAGGGGCAGTTGGGTGTGCCCGGCGATCTCGGCGACCGACAGGTAGCCCGCCGAGCACAGCTCGAGCAGGCTCTGCTCCTCCGGGGACAGCCGGGTCGGCCGCTGCTGGTGGTCGGCTGCCGCCGTCACCAGGGTGATGAGGGAGAGCTGCTCCTCGTCGGGCAGTCCACGCCCCTTGGTGATGACGTACGGACGCACTAACTCCGGTGTCTGGGGCTCCAGTTCGTCGAAGCCGGTCATGACCGCGCGCCGAGGTTCTCGCGCGGCGGTGTCGTCAGCGCCTTGCCGAGCTGGCCGACGAGCTGCTGCATCCGGAAGGTGATGTCCGCCATGTCGACGTCGGGCGAGGCGGAGACGCCGAGGTAGGCGCCCTCTCCGGCGGAGATCAGGAAGACCCAGCCGCCGTCGAACTCGACCAGTGTCTGCCGCCACCGCTGCTGGGCGTCCTCGCAGAAGAAGGCCAGGGAGCGGCTGAGTGACTGCACACCGCTCATGGCGGCGGCCACCCGGTCCGCGTCGTCCTTTCCGAAGTCCTGCGTCCGGGCCATCAGCAGGCCGTCGGCGGATATCAGGACGGCGTGCAGGGCCCCGGGTATCTCCAGGGCGCTGTCAAGCATCCATGACAGATCGTCGTTCACGAGAACTCATGCCCTTCGCTGCTTGCGCCACGTGTGCTGCTGGACTGTTCCGCGGGGTCCGCAGGGGTGGCCCGCCGGCCGGACTGGGTACCGCGCTGGAAGGCGCCCATGATCGCCGCTGTCTCCGCGCCCGAGCGGGAGGGGGTGGCGGCGGTCGGTGCGCTGCCGGGCACGATGGCCATCGGCCGCTTGCGGCGCCGCTTGGGCAGGCCGTCGACGGTGGTGCTCGGGGCCGGCGCGGCTTCGGGACCGCCACGGCCGGGTGCGGCCACGGCGACGGCGGGGACGACCGGTGCCGGTTCCTTCTGCTCGGGTGCGTTGGTGAGCAGGTCGTGCGGCAGGAGCAGGACCGCGCGGACGCCGCCGTAGGGCGAGCTGGAGTCCACCGAGACCTCGAAGCCGAAACGCTCGGCGAGGACGCCGATCACCGCGAATCCGAACTGCGGCGGATTGCCGAGCCCGGAGACGCCCGAGACGCGGTCGGTGGAGAGGAGTTTCTCCGCGCGGGCCCGCTCCTCGTCGTTCATGCCGACACCGGCGTCGTCCACGACGATGCAAATGCCCTTGGGCACGGTGCGAATGTTGATCTCGACGACGGTGTCCGGGCTGGAATAGCTGGTCGCATTGTCGAGCAGTTCGGCGAGGGCCAGTGCGACCGGTTCCACGGCGCGGCTGGTGATGCCGAAATCGACCTGCGAGAGAATTTCCACCCGCCGGTAGTGGCGGATCCTGCCCTGGGCGCTGCGGACGACGTCGTAGACCGACGCCACCTCGCGCTGACGTCCCAGCCAGCCGTCGCAGAGGACGGCGATGGACTGGGCACGGCGGCCGAACTGGGAGTTCGTGTGGTCGATCTCCAGAAGGTCCTGGAGGATGACCGACTCGCCATATTTGCTCTGGAGCCGGGAGACAATCAACTGCTGTTCCGCGGCGAGGCCCTGAAGGGTCCGCATGGCGGACTTCAGGACTGTTTTCGTTGCCTCTTCGGCTCTTTCCTGCGCCGCCTCGACGGATTTCGCGTACCCGTTCTCCAGCTCACTGTGCTGAGCCCTGAGATCTGCGAACTCCTGCCTTAACGTCCGCGCCGCCCTCCGCTGACGAACAATGAGGGCGACGGCGACGAGCACGGCGACGAGGAGAGCCCAGAGTACCGGGTTCTGTATGTAATCGGTCATAAGACTCTCTTCAGGCGACTGACGGCCAGTTGCTGAATTCCCGTCAATGCGGGTGGACCGGCGGGACCGCCCGCATCGGGACCACCGCCCGGACTGTCCCCGTAGTCGGGGATGTCGTCCTTCACCCATCCGCCCGCTCTACAAGCGCCGTGATCGTATCACCACACGAAGCGGTCACAGACCGCCAACATGGGCGGTCCGGATGAGCATTGACGGACCGTCAGTGAGCGGGGGTCGGGCCGCTCCCGGCACAACCGATAAACGGGCTTCCGCGGCATTCGGGAAACAATCAAGGTGTTGGGAGGATTTTCCCGGAAGTGGATGCACCCGGAGACGAGAAAACCCGCCTCCGGGATTACCGGAGGCGGGTGAACTCTAAACGAATACTGTCCGCAACCCTTCCCTCACCGAGCGAAGAACGCTCGATGCTGAGGGTGATGCGTGTCCGAGGGGGGACTTGAACCCCCACGCCCGATAAAGGGCACTAGCACCTCAAGCTAGCGCGTCTGCCATTCCGCCACCCGGACCAGGTGTCTGTCACCGTGGGTGCTCCCCGCGGCGACATGGACAACAATACCAAGCTTTCGGAGTGCGTCTCACCCGAGTATTCGCTGGCCGGGGGCCTGCGGGGCGTCCGGGCGGCGCACGCTCCACCGCGTCACCGAGCGTGCCCGGAAGCTCACGGAAACCGGCCGGCTCCCCTCGCGGACGAGCACGCTCAGCGCCCGCGGGCGAGCAGCCGCAGTGAGCTCGTCCGGCGGCGCGGGGGAACGGCGCCCCGCCGCTCGTCGCGTCCGTTCCGCCTGGCGCAGGCATCCCTCGCCCGGG
Organism: Streptomyces sp. NPDC088766; assembly: GCF_044750845.1. Taxonomy (NCBI): domain Bacteria; kingdom Bacillati; phylum Actinomycetota; class Actinomycetes; order Kitasatosporales; family Streptomycetaceae; genus Streptomyces; species Streptomyces sp. NPDC088766. The sequence continues at coordinate 103,573 of NZ_JBIVKQ010000004.1, forward strand.
GGCGGCGCGACGATGTTCTTCCGGCGGTCGTGCGGCCTGCCACAGCGCCTCCCCGGCGGCGAGCACGGCGAGGGCCGCCGGCTCGGGCCCGTCCGTCCGTCGTGCCGCGAACCGTCCCCGGTACGAGAACGGCGGACGTGCCCATGGCCGCCGAGGGCGGCGCGTTCGCAGGCACGGGCGTGGGGGGGGGGGGGGGGGGGGGGGGGGGGGGGGGGGGGGGGGGGGCGGGCCCCCCCCCCCCCCCCCCCCCCCCCCCCCCCCCCCCCCCCCACCCCCCCCCCCCCACG